>CAIYJU010000106.1 GCA_903926565.1 uncultured Bacteroidales bacterium | reverse complement strand
GAAACTAGTTTTTAACAAAAAACAATCGTTAAAATTGTCGTTCTTTATTATTTTGTTTCTTTGCAAATCGGAAATTAACGATGCAGATTTACTTGCATTCTTATTTGCCGAAAATCTGCATTTGTAATTGCCGCTTACATCTGCCTGAACTGAGGTTGTTACAACCAACATGATGAACAGGATCACTGACACAATTTGTAAAGATCGGGTTTTCATAGCTGTTTTTTTTTGTTGAGTAATTTTTAAGTTTATTTTAAAACTCACAGGAATTGTTTGAATTGCCATAAAAACCGTTCTGTGGGGGCCTTTATGAAAGCTATTGCATGGTTGTTAAAAACGGATATTGGATAAAGGAGGTTAGGTGATAGGGTATTGATACTTTAAAAAAAAAGCGTATTGTGTATCTTGAAAATGTGAATATGTGAAAAATGTAATGTGTTGAAATGTAGTTTAATGATGTTTGATCTGTTAATTGCCAAACAAACGTACAACTAAATATTTCGAAATGCAAGTATTTAGTCCATTTTTGTGTGCGTTTTCGCTCATGTGTGCGATTATTTTCAATTATCACCTTGTTTCAAGGAGTTGGCAGCACTCTGAATAACTTCCAATTCGAGCATAAATTATTTCTTTCGCCCCCAAGGTTAACAAAACAGGTATTTCATCGTAAAAACAACCAATATGGAAAAACACCGGCCTCTGCTTTGGAGAGGTTGGGTGCGTAACATCGAAAAAAGCAGGTTGCGCTGGAAGTGAGTACTGTCCTGCCTGTGTATTTACCGAAAGACTGGTGCGATGATCGAGAGAGGTGCGACGAATGTTGGTAATTCGCAAAACGAAATAAAGCGTTAAATAATATTATCGTGTATCATACGCGAAATCACCTTGTATCATGACATGGCAACCATGTCATGATACAAGGTGATAAATTATACGTTAAACGCGATGGACTCTAAAAGAGGCTGTTCGATGATAACGTTACCAGTTGATAAAAACTTTTTCCGTATAAGCCTGGTTTTCTGTTATGACTTTCACAACATAATAGCCCGTTTTGCCAGTGAGTGAGAGCCTGGTCACGAGATTCAGGCCCAGGTGCTGTTTCATCACCAGCTGCCCGATCATGTTGTAAACCAGCGCGTCACCTTCAATGGCTTTCCCGGTGTTACTGCTCACAACAATCGTGTTGCCGGTTGTGTAAACGTCGACCGGCATAACAGCGGCAGCAGACTCATTCACTCCGACACCCGAGAAGTGGAGCAGGAAACGGTTGGGATCATCACCGGTTGCCGAGGTGAACGAATAGGAAGGTGTGGTGGTCAGGTTGTGGTCGGTGCCGGTCTTTTTATCCAGGAGCCAGGTAGTCGCCATCATTGTTTCAAGGCCGGCAGCTTCGATCTTGTAAGAGGTTCCGCTGTTAGGGCTGAAGGTGTATGGAACGGAGGTTTCTGCGCTAAGATCGGGCAGGCTGTTGGTGCTGAGCCTGACATCGCCGGCCATAGAGTAAAAGGTCGGGCCATATCCGGCCAGGTACTCCCCGTCGAGCATCATGTCGAAGCCCGTGGTTGCATCCGGGTTGATAAACAGGCTGCTCTCCTGGGCATTGTCTGCAGTCACGTTGCGCGCAATGAGTTTAATTCCAGGGATGGTTGATTTGTAAAATGCCTGAGATGAGTGGACCCGCTTTGAAGCCGGAATGGTCAGGCTGCCGGTTGTTCCGGTAGCGACCTGCACCATGAACCCGTTGGTGGCAGGAATCACTGTTGCAGGACTGGAAGTAAGATCGCGGTAACCTTTGAATGATTCGTCCCAGATCTTAGCAACCCCGTTAATGTGGTTTAGTACCCAGACCGAAGAGGCATCCCAGGTAATTGCACTTGCAAACGGATTTCCCAGAAGGTTAAAGTATTGTCCGTACTGTGTTGTGCCTGCGGAAGTAAGCCCGGAAACAGGCACATCTGCAATGTTCAGCGACCCTGAAAATGATTTTGTCCCTTCGACATCGTAGGCTGCCATATAGCCTTTCCCAACGATAAAGTTATCTGAACCTCCGTTGACGGTGCTCCAGGTAGGTGCGGTGGTTTCATTTTTGATATTCACCCAGAGATTTAACGGTTCATGCCAGGCGTAGAAATCATAGACATCCGATCCGGAACCAACAGTAAAGCCGGGAGCGATCGCCTGTGCGGCTACCGGGGAGCCCAGGAAATGCCAGCCATCCTGTCCGTCGGCCCAGTCGGCATTGCTCATAAACCGTTCAACGGTTCCGCCAATGCCGGAAGTGGAGTGGATCAGGGAGCCGGTGTGTAAGTAATCCGATTTGATGACCAGTCCTGCCTCGCCGCCATTATTGCTCAGCGTGCCTGTAACCGTTACCGCGCCGGTAGTTCCGATGTTCAGAACATTGTACGAATCGATGGTGGCATTGCCCTCCACGGTGAGGGTTGAATTTTCGGTTGCAGTGGCTGTGCCGCTCATGATGAGATCGCCGTGTACCGTCGTTGCCGGCAGGGTTTTGGTTCCGCTACCGCTAAGTACAAGAGTATGATAACCCGGTATGGCACCATTCGGATTTAAAATCGTTTGTGATGAACCATTATATTCGATTGTGTTTTCAAATAATGCGGCACGCCATGTTCCGCTATTGGTCATGGTGCCGGCAATACGCATTACCGAGTTTAATTCGTTGCGCAATCCTGCCCCGGAGTTTATTGTAACATTGTTGAAATCACTGGTACCGGCCAAAGTAGCCTCAGGATCTTTGAATACAACTGTGCTTGCACCTTGATTAAATGTTCCCTGATTATACCAGGCACCTACACTCCCATAAACATTGATGGTTGCACTGCCTGTCGAGTTCACAATTCCTCCATTTTCAATTGTCAGCGTCTTAAATTCGACCGTTCCGGTAAAGTCGGGAGCATTTGCTGTCAAAGAAGCATCCGGAATAATCAAATCCATTGTTTTATCCGCAGTAGTATTTGGAGTCCAGTTGGTTGCGTAATTCCATACCGTACTTGCTGAGCCATTCCATGTTAAAGCACCTGCAGTCTTGTTAGCCAGTGTAATCCCCAAATTTTCAGCGAAAGCGAATCTGAAATAAAATACATTTACATCAGTAATTTCATAAAAATTGTTGGTTATATCGAAGTCAGAACGGCCACGGTCAACAATAGTTCCTAAATACAGTCTTACCCAAACACTCATTAGGTTTTCCGTATTTCCGTTCAATTCCGAATCAAGGTAGTGAAATGAGAGTACAGCCTTTGTGTCGGTACCGGTTGTTTGAGAAAATTGGTAATTGCGCTTGATTCCCTCTGGTTTCCATGACGGAGCTGTTCCTATTGTAGTCCTGAGAACGATCCGTGTCGGTATTGTGCCAATTGGAGGGAAAGTAAGCGTTGTAAGTGGATTGCCGAACGTGTAAGCTACACCTGTAGTTATGCTTGTCCTTTTTACATATCCTGTTACATCTCCTATGCCAGTGTTTGTAGCATCAGCTCCCATAGTTAGTGTATCAGCAACCATATCAAGGCTTCCCTTTACATCCGACGCATTGGCGCTCTG
>CAIYJU010000105.1 GCA_903926565.1 uncultured Bacteroidales bacterium | reverse complement strand
ATACCGTGTATAAGCCGTGTTGCAGGTGAGACCCGTTTCTGTTTTTGTAATGGAGGTTCCCATATCTGTCGCAGATGCATAAACATTGGTTGTACCCCATTTATACCCTGTTGCGGCAGTCACCGCATTCCAGTTCCAGACAATTTGCAGGGGTAATGGTAAATGGATGCCGGCACCAGGTGCCACCGGATTTAAGCAGTTTGCGTTGAATACATACCATGTTTCGGCCACAAACAGGCACAAGGTTCCCTGGCCGGTAATTCCGCAGTCGGTACAATAAACGATAAGCCCGTTTGCCGGACTGACAATGGCATTCATCTGAACATGGGTCATCCTCGGGGGAAGCAGCCCTCTACTGGTAGACTTTACATCCAGCATGGCTGAGTTAACGGCAGCGCTGCCATCATTGTTAATAGCTACCTGTGAAAACAGCAGGTTGCAATTGACAAGAAGCAAAAGAATAATAACAGATATTTTTTTCATATTGGATATTTTACCAGTATACTGGTGGCAGTAAACGTTAAGTGAGGAAAAATAACCTGTAATTATGTATCAGGTCATTTTAATAAAGAAATATCAGACTGATTTGAAACTGATTAACTGGAAAATCTTACTTTATGATGCGGGAAGGAAGCAGGTTGAAACTATCGCATGTTAAGGGATTAACCGTTGATTTACATAATTACCTCCATTTGATTTTGCAGTGAGGTATAAATCGCCCCGGTCTGTTGTTGTGGCTGTAAAGATGAACCAAAGAAAACAACTACACAATAGCCCAAACAGGTCATTTTTGCATCAAATGTAAATTGCCTTTATTGTCACATTGGTCTTTCTGAAGGCCATCATCGCTTCAAATGCCGGGATTCATTTGTAAAATTTCCCCTGCCAGGTATCCTGCCTTTCAAGTTCCTTTTCGATCAGCCGTAACACTGCATCATAGCGGATCCCGCCCCAGTCATTGAGGTCACTTTCAGAGGAGCCAGGATTCAAGCCTGCTTTCATAAATCTCGGTGGAACCTCTCCGGAGAACCGTTCAATGACGATGGCCGGACTGAGTTGTTCAATGAACCTGACAATGAAATTAATGTATCCTTCCAGTGTGAACTGGTGGAAATCGTCCGGATCAAATTCCTGTTCCATTTTCGATCCTTTGACGATCTGCAACTGGTGGAATTTAACCGAATCAACCGGTAATGCTGATATTACCGGGGCATATGCCAGCATTTCATTCAATGACTCCCCCGGAAGGCCGAAAATAAAATGGGCACCTGTCTTGATGCCGCGCTCATGGGTCATCCGGATTACTTGTTCCCCCAGTGAAAAGCTGTGCTGACGGTTGATTCGGTTGAGGGTTTTGTCATAACAGGATTCAATGCCATATTCAACCTGGATGTAGTATTTCCGTGATAATTCCATGAGATAGTCCAGCTTTGCCTCATCCACGCAATCAGGCCGGGTTCCGATAACAAGCCCTGTAACATCAGGATAACTGAGCGCCTCTTCATACAGGGCTCTCAACCTTGCCAGGGGTGCGTATGTATTGCTGTATGGCTGGAAATAGACCAGGTATTTTGACGCTTTGCGATATCTTATTGCGTGGAATTCAATACCTTTTGCGATCTGGCTGTGCAAGGGCTCAACCGGATTGCAGTAGGAAGGATTAAAGGCATCGTTGTTGCAGTAGGTACATCCGCCGGTTCCTTTTGTTCCATCCCGGTTGGGGCAGGTGAACCCGGCATCCACCACTACTTTCTGCATCCGTCCGCCAAATGTTTTCCTGATATGTTCAGTATAGGAGTTAAACCGGCGGGCATGGCCCCAGGGAAATTGTTCCTTATTCAAAATTCGTTGATCAATATTCAATATTAAAACAGAGGGTGTCTTAAAAGCACTTATTTTAAGACACCCTCCAAAGATCGCACTGTGAAATACTTCTATTTATTTTGTCGCAGCTTCCAACCGTTTCATAATTGAGAATATAAACAGGGCCGAGAGAACACAACAAACAATAAAGATTCCCCAGAGCTGCCAGAGGTCGAGAACACCCCAGAATTTGCTTCCGATGAAAAGAAATTTATTTCCAACGGCAGTTGCCAGCAGCCAGCCTCCCTGCATGAGTCCCTGAAAACGGGGTGGAGCGACTTTTGAAACAAAAGAGAGACCCATCGGACTGAGAAAAAGCTCAGCAATGGTCATAATCAGGTAACTGCTGATTAACCAGTATGGCGCCACCCGGGATGTGTCGGGTACCGGATTGTATTTCGTAACGCCGGACGGGTCAACAAACTGTAGTTCATGAGGCGATACAAGTCCCAGGGAGGCAACGAGGATGATCAGAAATCCGATAGCCGCAATAATCATCCCGATTCCGATCTTTTTAGGAGCAGAAGGCTCAAGGTTCTTTTTGCTGAGCCAGGCAAAAAGACCCATGACAGGAAATGTCAGCGAAACAATAAAGAGTGGATTGAATGACTGAAATACTTCAGGTGCAATCGGGTTGAGTGCATTGTATGTGGTGATGAAATAATAGGTGAGGCCCCCGAGGATGATGAACATGGCTCCTCCGATGATTCGCTGGGTCGTGTTTTTTCTGAAGATCAGCACAA
Source organism: uncultured Bacteroidales bacterium (assembly GCA_903926565.1). GTDB lineage: Bacteria > Bacteroidota > Bacteroidia > Bacteroidales > FEN-979 > CAIVAT01. Next base: position 48,657 of record CAIYJU010000105.1, on the reverse strand, counting down.
GGCCGGCAATTGCGCCGATGAAACTGAGTATTGACTCAAGGTTGAAAAAGATATTGGTGAAAGGAGCTACATCTTTCACTGTGTAGTCACGGGCAAAGAACGTGAGTGTCAGTCCGTTTTGATGGAACGACATCCAGAAGAAAATCACAACAATAAACACCAGGATCAGGGAAGTAACCCTGGGCCTTTCATCTTTTGAAGATATCTGAAGCATGATCGCAATAAAACCGATAAACAGACCAACTGCAGCGCCAAGGGCGGCTGCATCTTTCACGACATTTCTAAGCAGGAAGTAGGAAACCACGGATGTGGTGATCATGAGCCCGCCGCCCAAAAGGAAGCTGATAAGGTTTGTGTTGGCTTTAGGTTTATTGGCATCATCCGCTTTTATAACTTTATCAACGGAGGGTAAAAATTTGTTGAAAATGATGTAAACAAGGAGGGAAATCACCATTGCTCCTGCTGCAATTCCGAAGGCATAGTTATACCCCCTGGCAAATGCATCGATATAGTTATGAGCGAAAGTACCAAGATCGGCAACTGTTTTGCCGCTGACTTTGTCTGCCAGTTCCTGGAATTTGGTTGTGTCTTGCAATGAACCTTTCAGAAATGCATGACACATAGCCGGTAAACTGCCATCATGCAGAAATCCCTGTGTTTTCAGAAACCAGTTACGGATTCCGGTCGCAACAAATGGAGCAAAGAACGCTCCGATATTGATACCCATGTAGAAGATCATGAAGGCAGAGTCGCGGACTTTGGAATACTTTGGATCGTCGTACAACTGACCAACAACAGCCTGCAGGTTCCCTTTGAACAATCCGTTGCCAAATGCAATGGTAAATAATCCAATGAGTGTTATCGTCAGAGGATTCCCCGGAAGGGCCATGATGATATACCCTAAAAACATCACGATGATTCCGGCCAGGATGACCGTTTTGTATTTTCTGGAAACATCCGCTAAAATACCCCCTAAAAGGGCCAGGGCATAGATGCCAAAATAAAACCAGCTGTAATAACTTCCGGCATCTTCTTCAGATAAACCATACCTGGCCTGAAGGAACAGGACCAGGATCGCCATCATTGTGTAAAAACCGAATCGTTCGCCCATGTTTGAGAAAAATGCAACAAAGAGCCCTTTAGGATGTCCTTTAAACATATAGAGTAAGTTATTGGTGAATAATCAGTGGGTTATTGTGGATGTATGTTGCAAAAATAGTCAAATTTGCACATGAAACAAGCCGTCATGATCAAATACGGAATTTAGCAGATTTTATTCAAACGTGTAATATTTCAACCTGTTTATCGTCTTCATGCCCGTATGAACCTCCAGGAATTTCAAAATTCAGTGTATCCTTTGAAAAACAAACTGTTCCGGTTTGCAAAACGCATGCTTGATCAGACCGAGGAGGCTGAGGATGTTGTTCAGGAGGCATTCATCAGACTCTGGAACCGTCGTGAAAAACTGGATGAATACAGAAGTGTTGAAGCTCTTGCCATGATCACCACAAAGAACCTGTGCCTGGATAAAATTAAATCAAAACGTTATCCGGTCGAAAACATGGACAATCATAGCCGGTTTCTTGAGAACATGCCGGATGAAACCAAGCCTGATCACTCTGACCTGATTTATGGAATTAACCAGGCAATCAAAATGTTGCCTGAACAGCAGCAAATAATTGTACACCTGAGGGACATTGAAGGGTACGAATTTGAGGAGATAGCGGAGATTGTTGAAATGAATGAAAATGCCATCAGGGTAGCTTTGTCACGCGCCAGAAAGCGAATTCGTGAAATGTTGATAAATTCAAAAAGATATGAATACCAGCGAAATTGAATCCTTGCTTGAAAAATTCTATGAAGGAAACACAACCCTTCAGGAAGAGGAAGCTTTGAAACGTTTCTTCACGGGAAAAGATGTGCCGTCTTCCCTTAAAGAACATCAGCCATTGTTTTCCTATTATGTTCATGAGCGCAACAGTGCAATCGCAGATCCGGATTTTAATCATAAACTTGATGCACAATTACCGGGTCAGACCGTTGAACATCATTTAATTCCAATCAGTTCAGGTCACAGGCGGATCATGTTCATTGTAGGCATTGCTGCAAGTGTTTTGCTGCTGATCGGTCTCTTTTTTACTTTCAGGCATGATATTTTTCAGGAGAAATATTCACAGGCGGGCAACCCCGATCCAAAAGCCGCGTATGCTGATGCGAGTGGAGCTTTGTTGCTTGTTTCAGGAAACCTGAACAACGGTCTCAAACATTTGGAAAGGCTGCAAATGGTTGACAAAGCAATGAAAAATATGCAACTATTCAATAAATTCTATCAATATCAAACACTTATCATTAACCCGGACGAAATTGTAAATCAGTCCATAAAATCAAAATAGCCATGAAAAAAATGATCTTAAATTTTGTTCTCATCTCCTTCATGTTGGTCCCGAACTTTGTGAATGCACAAAGCCCGATCGATAAGGTATTCGATAAATATGCGAGCCAGGAAGGTTTTACCTCTGTGAATATTTCCAAAGAGATGTTCCAGATGCTGATGCAAATGGGGGGGAAGGGAGATGTAAAAGATTCCAGCATGGTGGAGATAAAATCCATGATGGAACAACTTTCAGGACTCAAGGTGCTGACCTTTGCATTCGATTCAACAAAAATCGTGAAGGCAGTAGCAGTGTATAATGAGTTTGCGGGCGTATTTCCTCCAAACACTTACAAGGAGTTGATGACCATCAATGAGGGCCGCCAGAACATTAAGTTCATGACCAAACAGGATGCAGCCGGTAAAATCAGCGAAATGGTCATGCTGATGAAGGATAAAACCGAAGTGGCAGTGCTGAGCCTGACCGGGAACATCGACCTCTCAACGGTATCAAAACTTTCAAAAGGCATGAACATCCACGGGATGGAAGGGCTGAAAAAAATCGGCAACCCGCATCATAAATAGAAATTTAATTGCCTGTTTTCTTTGCGGTTCTCTGCGCCTTCTTTGCGGTTCTTTGCGGTAAAAAAATAATAACGCAGAGAACCGCAGAGGATAACCGCAAAGAACCGCAGAGCTATAGACGGTTTGCAAGTCTCTTAATCCCGTCAACTATACGTAGCACATTAAAATTCATTAATAATCCCAACCGGCAACCAGATAACTTCAAGTAGGTTAGCAATTGGGCAACATGAATGTCATTTATTGTTTCAACAGATTTTATTTCAATAATGACTTTGTTTTCAACAATAAGGTCTAACCTGTAACCGGTTTCTAATTTCATGTCCTTGTAAATCAAAGGCAAAGGCGTTTGTTTTTGGACATTCAAACCTGACTTTTCCAATTCATACGACAAACATTCCTGGTAGGCACTTTCCAGTAAACCGGGGCCAAGCACTTTGTGCACTTCAATGGCACACCCGATTATTTTTTGTGAAATTTCATTTTCCATCATAAAGGTCGTTTTTGATAAATAATTCCATGGATTGATATTCTCTTTTTTTATAACCGGATCATTATTTGTCCGGTTAGTTCACCACGAACACAACCCTGAGTTTGGTCAAGCCCGGTGCCGGATTGAGTGCGGTCTGAAAAGGAGGTTATTGCACCACGAACCCATATATCAGTTTTTCGTGTAACATTCAACTTCATTACAAGACAAACGCGAACCCCACGGCCCTGATAGGCTGGAACAGAATATCCATACAATACTTCAGGTTCATAAACGTAAATTCTTGATGCATAGTCAGGAATGTCAAATAGTCCGAAACGGAGTGTCACAGTTTCAAGCCTTTTCGGTGTTTTAATCTGAACTTCCTGGAACACCAGATATCCCAAAGGGTGTTTAATATTTGACTGTCGTGCTTCCTTGATTTCAAGTCGGGTTTTCAATGTCAGACCCATGATAGGGAACCATTCCAGTCCTATCCTGTAGCTTCTGGAAAGAATTTCGGACAGTTTATGCATGACCTGATCAGGCTTGTCGGATTGATTGCCACGCAGATTTTTCTGATAAAACCTCAGCGTGATCTTCATGTTTCCGGAATGCTGCCAGTCGGCCATTATGCCAAATTCCTGGCCATTTACCGGAGTATCAACACGGTACTTAAGCCATGGGAAACTGAAAAGATCGACATATCCTGAGAGGGAAACCTTTGGGGTGATGGCAGCTGTGACCGCTCCGTAAATTCCGCGTTCATTGTTGTTAAGACTGTTCTGACCGAATGCATTGGCGAACAGGTTTTGATATTCTTCCTGGTAACTTCTGTATATCAAGGTGATCCCCACCCTTGGATCGGGGTTGACCGTTGCTCCTGATAACCAGGCGATCCCCCGGTTCCGGCTCCTGCTAATCTCACCGAAAAGGTAAACCCCATGGAGCCTGACCTGAAAATCAAATCCCGTATTCAGATTTTTATCTCCATGGAAACTAAATTGATTGTAGGAATGATGATTTGGTTCAAGGGTCGCAGAATAGTGACAGTAAATGGTGGTCAACCCGAGTTTGAAACCAAATTGCTGCGCAGGAGCCAGGGTGATGCTGATGTTCCCACCGCAAACAAATTCATTCACTGCATCTTTTCTGGCCAACTCCGGTTGTGTCCTGTGATAGCCGGATGTTGTAAAGGAGCTGATCACTTCATCCTCTGATGTTGCACTGTTGGCAAGGCTAATCGTTGCATCTCTGGGATGGAGGGAGGCAAATCCAATGATTTCGACATGTTTTATTTTTACTGTGGCTGACAGCCCGCGCAGATAAGACCCTTCGTTCATTCCCACGGAAGGTCTTACTCCTCGTGACATGGTGTAACCGGAAGAAAAACCGGGTGTTGATCCCAGTGACAAGCCAGACCCAAATGTCAGCCCCTGCCCGAAAGAGACCCTGAAATTTCCGATGGTCAGGTTTTTAAGAATTCCTAGATTGCTGATACACAAATAGGCTGCATAAAAGTCCATTCCCTTTGATTGGGCACCCTTGAAAAATTGTTCTCCCGGATCCTTTTCACCCGCTATACCAATTTTCAACTTGTCGAACCAGGAATAAATATATCTGAAGTAGTAACGCTGGGGACCTCCCGGGTATGGTGAATCAGGGCTGGGCGCCTGTGTTGAATCATATGCCAGGTATCCTGCCGATCGGGGAAATGCCTGCTCATAGCGTATGATCAGGTCGTGATGACCAAACCGGAACAGGTTGGCCGGGGTCGGAGGAGGTACATGTGAAGGTGGTGAAATAGAGATAAAGGGTCGTATTTTTTGAATCATTACAGAGTCAAATCCGGGGATTGACTGCAGTTCGTAAATGGACAGTACTTCGCTGTAAGTTGCAAGGTAGTCAAGCAAACCTTTGCGTTGTGCGGAAGAAAGAAATGGGATGGTGTTCAGATCCTCCTCCTTTTTTGCTTCATTCAGATTAACCGGTTTAGATGCAAAAATAGCCTGCTCTTCACCAACCTCGGAGTAGTCCTGCTCCGTTTCAAGGAGTTCGGCTGATTTTTCAATCAGGTCGTCAAGTTTTTCAGATTGGCCGGATGCTGTTCCTGTGGTGAGCAGGATGAATGGAAACAAGAATACACCCATATTTTTTATTCTCATGGAGAAGTGCTTTATTTGAAGGAATATATGATGGATCCGGATGGACTGAAACCAAGTGCCTGGTGATATGAGGATGCCAGATCGAAATTTATCTTTCCGAATTCCAGTCCCGCTCCAAAGGAGAACGAGATTGGATTTGCAGATATCCCGATTCTGGCATAAACAGGAGCGGCAAGATGATACTCGGCCCCGGCGCGCATTACAAGCGGATTTTCCAGGTCCTTTTCTGCTTCAACAGTTGTAAGAAATTCATTGGAAAAGGAATAAGATATTCCAATACAAATGGTTGATGGCAGGCGTTCAACTGGTGTAACGATAATCTTCACAGGCACCGGATTGATCAGCTGAACTCCGACGCTGAGGTGTTTATCAGCATGGTACATGAGACCTATTTCACAGGAGAGGAGGTTTTTATTGCCATAGTTGTCAGAAATTTTAATTCCCAGGTAATCCATTTGTATTCCAACAGCAAATTGTTTTCCGAATTTTCGGGCAAAACTCAACCCGGCATTGGTTTCACAATATTGGTTATTGCCGAACCGGTTTACCAGCAACCCGATTGTGCCTGCTTTGAAAGCTATTGCAACCCCGATTTGTTCATTCATCAGTTCCTTCATCAGGAATTCATTCCCGAAACTAAACCCCGCGCTGATGCCTTTAAACCATGCTGTGCCGGCCTGGTTGTTGTTCAGCGACCAGAAGTCGTTCTGTGTCACTGAAGTGCCTCCCATCGCCCCCGACCGCCCGCCGGACCGTGTCCGCTCCCAGGCAGCCATTCCATCCCTTGCCATCAGCAGGGCCATGAGACCAATCATGATACTCTTTTTCATAATCCCGTTTTATCTGCTTAATCGGAAAAAATGAAAAAGGTAATACGGTTGGAAGAAAATAATTTTGCACAAAATCATTTCCCTGCTTTCTCCCTGCTTTCTCCCTGCTTTGTCCAGGCTTTCTCCCATTTAGCGTTCACTTAGCGTTCGTGCATGTCAAAAACTGTCAAATTGTTTTAAGAACTTGTGTTTTCTTAACCACAAAGGCACTAAGTGCACGAAGAACCACTAAGAGATTAGTCTTATTTTTTTCTAAGTGTCACTTGGTGTTCTTAGTGCCAAGTGGTTTGCTTTCCAACCAAAACATCTTGCATATATGTGATGTATCAATTACGGTTTATTTGTAAATTTGCGTTATAGAAGATCAACATGGGAAAAATGATACTTGATTTTTTGACCGGATTGGAGAAAAACAACAACCGTGAGTGGTTTCAGGACCATAAACAGGAATATAATGATGCAAAGGCGAAGACCGAGTCGTTTGTGAACTCCATCATTCCTGACATCGGAAAATTTGATGATACAGTCAGGTTTGTGGAGGCAAAGGATTGCATGTTCCGCATATTCCGTGATGTCAGGTTTGCCAAAGACAAAGCCCCCTACAAACTTAACATGGGAGCGTGGATTACCCGTGCCGGAAGGAAAAGCCCCGGGCCCGGTTACTACATCCATCTTCAGCCGGGAGAGTCGTTTCTGGCAGCAGGCGTTTATATGCCTGAGCCCGACCAGCTGAAGAAAATCAGAAATGAGATATATTACAATGTGGCCGAATTCAAAGCCATCCTGGGGGAGAAGAATCTTCTGAAATATTGTAATGGATTGTCAGACATGGACAAGGGAAAGATGGCCCCCCGTGATTTTCCAAAGGATTTTCCGGATATCGAACTCCTGAAGCATAAACACTACATTGTTTCATATCTGGTAAGGGATGAAATGGTTGCTTCAGATCATTTCCACGAAATTGTGGTGAAGGCATTTAAAACAATGCACCCAGTTAACACCTTCCTCAGGAGAGCGCTGGAAGATTAGCTGTTAGGAAAGGTGGCCGATAATGGTTCTTTTGCCCGTCACTTTTTGACCAAGCTTGATGTCCAGTTTTGTGTCAACCGGCAGTAAAAGGTCAACGCGTGAACCAAATTTAATAAATCCGAGTTCCTCTCCCTGGATAACCGGTTCACCGACTTTCGGATAACATTTAATCCGGCGGGCCATTGCACCTGCAATTTGTCTTACCAGGATTCTTTTTCCATCCTGGTCCTGGATGACGGTGGTTGCACGTTCATTTTCCAATGAAGCTTTTGGGTTGAATGCAACCATGTGTTTTCCAGGATGATAATAGTAATAAACAATTTCGCCGCCAACCGGGAACCAGTTCACATGAACATTGGTTGCTGACATGAAAATGGAAACCTGGATACGTTCATCTTTAAAATACTCTGGTTCGATGGTTCGTTCTATCACCACGATTTTTCCGTCTGCAGGGCAAAGGATCACTTTCCCACCTCCATTGGCTTCCCTTGCCGGGGAGCGGAAAAACCTGACGATCATAATGAAAAACCAGACCCCCAGTACATACATCGTGTAATGAAACCAGTTCTGGTCAACCAGAATATCGTTTAAGGCCAGGAGAAATGCGGCTACAAACAGGAATGCGATGATGATTGTCTTATATCCTTCTCGGTGAATTGTCATAAGTTTCAGATAGCTTGTTGAAAAAAGAAATACAAAAATACAAAAGGCGCTGAGATTAACATAGTGTCGAAGCGGTCCAGTATGCCACCATGTCCCGGAAGGATCGTCCCTGAATCTTTGATATTCAGGCTGCGCTTGAACAATGACTCCACCAGATCGCCAAAAGTACCAAAAAATATGACAAGACAGGCAAGAGATATCCAATTGATGAGCGGTAGCTCAGGTACCAGAAAGTGAAGTCCAAATGCTGCGAGCAAACTAACTGCAGTGCCTGCCACGGTTCCTTCCCAGGATTTCTTCGGTGAGATGCGTTCGAATAATTTATGCTTTCCGAACTGCTTTCCATAAAGGTAGGCGGATGTGTCATAAAGCCAGGTGAATGCAAAATAACCCACCAGGATGACCGGCATTCCATGGAAATGAATAACATCCGGCCGGTTGAAGTATAGCAGCAGGGAAAACGGCAGTGCAATGTATAGAAAACCCATGGTGGTTGTTGCAACATTCATCAGCGGGTTTGGCTTATTCCGGTAGATTTCGAAAACGAAGGATAAAAAAAACAGGGGGATCGGGATGATAAAAGGAATAAACACAAACCAAACCTGTTGTGATAAATTACTCATTAACGGGCTGAGGTTTATTATTGCTGTTGCTGCATAGATCAGAACACCTGCAAGGGTTCCGAAAAATTTTTGCGGATGACAGTTTTCATTGGTGATCAGGCCGTAAAACTCCCATAAACCAAGGGTTGTGACAACCAGGAAGATTAAGGCGAACACCCAGCCACTGAACCAGAGCGCTGCAAGCATGATGAACACCATGGACAAGCCGGTAATTGTTCTGGTCCAGAAATTACTCATCTTTGCCCGGTTAGGTTGAGGATGCTGCATCATCAATCAGGAAAACATAGAGTTCCTTCGGCCCGTGTGCACCCATAACGAGTGTCTTCTCGATGTCTGCAGTCCGGCTGGGGCCCGAAATCAGTGAGATCATGGATGGATAGTTGTCGCGGTATTTTTTCTTGATACCGGCCAGGGCCTGCTTCAGATCAGGAACCAGTTGAGATGTATAGCCAAGAACCAGGTGAATTTCAGGATACACCGTGATTTTACGCCCAGGGCTTAACCGGGTGGAAACCATAATGGTTCCAAGGCGTGCAATCAGGTATTCGCAGCGGGTAATTCCAATTCTGGCTTCAAGGATTGACTCGGAGTGAGCTTCAAAAGGAATCCCTCCGGCCTTAAGCATCCTGTGCAACAAGGGATCCTGGCAAAAAAGCACTCCCCAGTCCTTCTCCAGGATAAATGATTTCAGATTACCAATAAATTCATCCTCACTGTCGCAATAGACAAATTTCCCTGCAATTCTCACCAGCTCTTCTGCAAAAGTTACATCGAGCGGTTCGGTTAATTCTTTATAAACAGAGGAATCCTGGTCGAGGATCGGGTAAGGCGCTTCTGTTTTTTCTATGAGCGCGTCTCTGACTTTCTTTAATATTTTCTCCCTTGAGGTACTCTCTTCCATGCTGTCGTCAGGATCTTATTAAGTTAACAATGTTGGCAGAGGTGCTTTCTCCTCTTCTTTATCCCAGGGTCTTTTCCCGAAAATCTCTTCCAGGTCTTCTCTGAAAATGACCTCACGCTCAAGAAGCAGGGAAGCCAGTTGTTCCAGTTTATCACGGTTGTCGGCCAGGATGGTTTTAGCCCTTTCATATGCGGCTTCCACGATTTTACGTACTTCCTGGTCAATGGTTTCGGCAGTTTTTTCGCTGTAGGGCTTCTGGAATGAATATTCGTTCTGTCCGCTGGAATCGTAGAAGCTGATGTTTCCGATCTCTTTATTCAAACCGAAGTAAACCACCATGGCGTAGGCCTGTTTGGAGACTTTTTCAAGGTCGTTCAGGGCGCCTGTGGATACTTTCCCGAAGATGAGCTCTTCTGATGCACGGCCACCCATGGCGGAGGTAATTTCATCAAACATCTGTTCATAGGTGGTGATCTGGCGTTCCTCTGGCAGATACCATGCAGCACCGAGCGCTTTTCCGCGGGGAACAATGGTCACTTTCACCAAAGGATGGGCATATTCCAATAACCAGCTGGTTGTGGCATGTCCCGATTCGTGATAGGCAATTACCTTCTTTTCATGAATGGAGATGATCTTGTTTCGTTTTTCCAACCCGCCGATGATCCGGTCGATGGCATCCAGGAAATCCTGTTTCTCAATAACTGATTTGTTTTTCCGTGCAGCGATCAGGGCAGATTCATTGCATACATTGGCAATATCGGCTCCGGAGAACCCGGGAGTTTGCTTTGCCAGGAACCCGACATCGAGGCCCGGATCAAGTTTCAAAGGTTTCAGATGGACCTGGAAGATTGCTTTTCGTTCTTCAAGGTCGGGTAACTCAACATTGATCTGGCGGTCGAACCTGCCTGCACGCATCAGCGCACGGTCGAGGATGTCGGCCCGGTTTGTTGCGGCAAGAATGATAACGCCCGCGTTGGTGCCAAATCCGTCCATTTCTGTTAAAAGCTGGTTCAGGGTGTTTTCCCGCTCATCATTGGCACCGGTGATGGCATTGCGGCCACGGGCACGTCCGATGGCGTCAATTTCATCGATGAAAATGATGCAGGGTGCTTTTTCTTTAGCCTGACGGAAAAGATCACGCACCCGGGAAGCACCTACTCCGACAAACATCTCCACAAAATCGGATCCTGAAATAGAGAAGAAAGGCACTTTCGCTTCACCGGCTACCGCTTTGGCGAGCAATGTTTTCCCGGTTCCCGGAGGACCCACAAGCAAAGCACCCTTGGGAATCTTGCCACCGAGGTTGGTGTATTTGGAGGGGTTTTTCAGGAAATCGACAATCTCCATGATCTCCACTTTGGCTTCCTCAAGACCGGCAACATCATTAAACGTGATGCTGACACTGGTATCTTTGTCGAAAAGCTGGGCTTTTGACTTGCCAATGTTGAAAATCTGGCCGCCGCCGCCACCGCCCTTGCTCATGAACCGCATGATCAGGAACCATGCGCCAATGAGGATGACAGGGAGAAAGAGATACCCGAGAATGTCTCCAAATACGTCTTTCCTGGTATCCGTTGATGGTGGATATGGATATTGCTTTTGAAACTCAACAATTTGTGCAGATGGCAGGCTGTCCTGCTTCATGCGGGAAACTACACTGTCGCGGGTGTCTTTCATCAAACCGTGAAAAATCTCTTCCGAGCCAACCTGGTAAGTGTATTCCGGGGTGGGGGTTGTAGAACTGCCAAAACTGCGTTTTGTGAATTTCTTATAATTGGTGTCAGATTTCAGCCGGTCTTTTTTTATGTAGATTTCAGCTTTTTCTTTGTTGACAATCACGATTTTATCTACATCCTGCTTTGTCAGTATCTCCTCAAGCCTTGTCCAGTTAATTTCCTCAACCGGGTTGGAGTAGTTAAAATACTGGATGGCTATAAATCCGATAGCCAATATTGCATAGATCCAGTAAAAATTGAATTTCGGGCGTTTACCTTTGGGGGGGATAATGCTTTTTCCTTTTTCTGCCATTCTGTCTGATTCCAAAAATTAGTTACTTTGTTTAGTCGTGCGTGTCAACCCTGGTAATGCGTGCGTCAGCCCACAACTGCTCTATGTTGTAGAACTTTCGCCGCTCTTCCTGAAATATATGGATAACCACGTCGAAATAGTCGATCAAAATCCATTCCGCATTTTCAAAACCCTCTTTATGACAAGGATTCAACCCGGTTTTCAACTTCACTTCTTCAATGACATGATCAGCGATGGCCTCCACCTGGGTACGGGAACTTCCATGGCATATCACGAAAGCTTCGCAGGCTGCGCCTTTCATCCCGGTAAAATCAAGGATTACCGGATTCCTGGCGATCTTGTCCGTCATTGCGTTAACAATAACCTCGATTAATATTTCCCTGGGTTCCTGCTTCTTCTTTCGCGGCATGAAGGAAGGTTGTTTTTGTCATGCAAAAGTAATCAAATATCCTGATCCGGCTAGAAGTTGGGTTTAAGTGCATAAGTCTTATAGAAATCGACAATGTGGCCTACTGCTTCTTCAGCGGTATCAACGACTTTGAAGATTTCAAGGTCGTCGGCAGCAATGTATTTTTCATCAAGCACAGTCGATTTTATCCAGTCGATCAATCCTTTCCAGAATTCCCGTCCCACCAGCACGATAGGGAACCGTACCAGTTTGTGAGTCTGGATGAGGGTGATGGCCTCAGTAAGTTCATCGAGCGTTCCAAATCCGCCGGGAAGGGCGATAAATCCCATGGAATAGCGCATGAACATTGTTTTCCTAACATAGAAGAAGTCAAAGTTAAGGAGTTTGTTGCGGTCGATGAACGGGTTGGGGTTCTGTTCAAACGGGAGGTTGATGTTCAGCCCTACCGATTTCCCTCCGGCAAAATGGGCACCTTTGTTGGCAGCTTCCATGATTCCGGGCCCTCCGCCGGTGATAATCCCGAAGCCGGCTTTTGTCATCAGGTAGGCGATCTCTTCGGTGAGTTTGTAATAGCGCTGGCTTTCTTTGGTTCGCGCCGAGCCGAAGATGGAGACGCAGGGGCCGATCCGGCTTAATTTCTCAAAGCCTTCGACCATTTCCGACATCACCTTGAAAATTTCCCAGGTATCATAACTGATGGTTTCAGACCAGTTTTTGGGTTGAATGGACTGTTTGAGTTTTTCGAGATCTGCTGGTTCCATGTTTGTTTGGTTTGGTGGGTCAAAGGTAGGGTCAAATTGCAGTGGTTAAACAAAGCCTAACTCTTCGGTATTTTCATTTGCTTTATCTGGTAAAAAAAAATGCTCAGATAATCGTATTTCACGAATCCGCTCCTGCAGCTCATTAAAATAATTCATCGAATTGCCGCTCCTAAAACGATCATCGTTTAATGTAAAACCCTTGACAATATACTCTTTGAGACGCTGTGTGGCCCAAATGCGAAATTGGGTGCCCTGTTGCGATTTTACGCGATAACCTACTGATATTATGACATCGAGGTTATAGTAGTTGGTGGGTTTTGTAGAAAAATCGGAAATTCCGATTTTTCTCATAGATGTTTCTTTATCAAGCTCTTGTTCTTCATAAATATTTATTATATGTTCGTTTATAGTTGAACGGGATTTTTGAAATAATTCACTCATTTGGTCAATAGAAAGCCACACGGTTTCGCCTTCAATGTGAACATCTATTTTGATATTCCCATTTTGATTTTGGTAAATAATTATTTCGTTATCTGAGTTTGCTTTCATAAACTGATGTTATGCAGTTCAATATCTTCAATTTGACGGGTTAAAGTCCGGCTTTTATGTATGCTGTGGATGATTTCATCAGCTGTTTGCTTTGACTCTCGACAGCAGATGCTTTGTAAAAGTATTAATATATAATCAAACACGTAAAGGGAATTAAATCAAGGTAAAAACTATATTAAGGATCGCGTATCATTGATGATCCAGAACCCCATTCAGATACAGCGCCGTAAAGCTCGTCTTATGCTTTGCAACCTGCTCCGGGGTTCCCTGGGCAAGAACCTGGCCACCCCGCTCGCCGCCTTCGGGGCCCAGATCGATAATGTGGTCGGCGACTTTGATCACCTCGAGGTTGTGTTCGATCACGAGGACCGTGTTTCCTTTTGCGACGAGCTTATTCAGGACACACAGCAGGACTTTTACATCTTCGAAATGCAATCCGGTGGTGGGTTCGTCGAGAATGTATATCGTGTTGCCGGTGTCATTTTTCGACAATTCTGATGCGAGTTTGACACGCTGGGCCTCACCTCCCGACAAGGTGGTTGATTGCTGTCCAAGGGTGATATATCCCAGTCCGACTTCATTCAGGGTGCTTATCCTGTGCACGATAAACGGAATGTTCTCAAAGAAATCAACCGCCTGTTCAATGGTCATGTTGAGCACATCATTGATGGATTTGCCTTTGTAGCGCACCTCCAGTGTTTCGCGGTTGTAGCGATGGCCATGACAGGTTTCGCAGGGAACATACACATCCGGCAAAAAGTTCATTTCGATCACACGCAGTCCGGCGCCCTTGCAGGTTTCGCACCTTCCCCCTTTGACATTGAACGAGAACCGGCCGGGAAGGTAGCCACGGATTTTTGATTCCGGCAGTTCTGCAAATAATTTCCGGATGTCGTCAAACACCTTGGTGTACGTTGCAGGATTAGAGCGTGGGGTGCGTCCGATCGGCGACTGGTCTATTTCAATAACCTTGTCAATGTTTTTAATACCATCGATGGACTTGTATGGCAAAGGTTTCTGGTCAGATTTGTAGAAATGCTGACTCAGGATAGGGTAGAGGGTTTCGTTGATCAGCGAGGATTTCCCGCTGCCCGACAGTCCTGTGATGCAGATAAGCGTTCCCAGCGGAAGTTTCAGATCGACATTTTTGAGGTTATTTCCTGTTGCACCGATGAGCGTTAGTGATTTGCCATTACCCTTCCGCCGCACTGTAGGAACATTGATTTTTCGCTTGCTGCTAAGGTAGAGTCCTGTAAGATGTCCATCTGTCATGACCTGGGCGGGAGTGCCCTGCGCAACGATCCTGCCGCCATGAACCCCGGCTCCCGGGCCGATGTCGATTACATAATCAGCGGCCATGATGGTCTCCTGGTCGTGTTCAACCACGATTACCGAATTGCCGGCATCACGCAGGCTTTGCAGCGCATGGATCAGGCGCAGGTTATCGTGCTGATGCAGTCCGATGCTTGGCTCATCAAGAATGTAGAGTACCCCGACAAGCTGTGATCCGATCTGTGTTGCAAGCCTGATACGCTGGCTTTCGCCGCCGGAAAGGCTCCGGGCGGTGCGGTTCAGTGTCAGATAGCCAATACCTACATCGAGAAGGAACTGAATGCGGTTTCTGATCTCCCGGATGATCTCATATGCGATGGTTCTTTTTCGTTCATCCAGTTGTGTGTTGAGCTGGTCGAACCATTCAGCCAGGTTGACCAGGTCGGTATTGGCAAGTTCGGCGATGTTTTTGCCGCCAATCCTGAAAAAGAGGGACTCTTTTTTCAAACGTGCACCGTTGCATTCAGGACATGGCATTTTATTCATGAAGCTGCTCACCCATTTCATGATGCCTGCCGGGGCTGATTCGGCATGCTGGGCGTTGATGAAACTGACAATTCCCTCGAAGTTCAATGCATAGCTGGAAGATACCCCAAGGTATTCATTCTTCACCTTAAAAACCTCGTCGGATCCATTCAGAATGACATTGATTGCAATTTCTGAAATCTCAGAAACAGGGGTGTTGATGTCGAATCCGTACTTTTCGCCGATTGCTTCGATCTGCTTGAAAATCCAGGAATTTTTATACTCGCCGATGGGAACAATGCCTCCCTTCTTAATGCTTTTCGACCGGTCGGGGATGATTTTGCTGATGTCAATTTCAGAAATGGTGCCAAGTCCGTTGCATTTTTGGCAGGCCCCGTAAGGTGAGTTGAAGGAAAAAGAGTTTGGTTCGGGTTCATCATAGGATATTCCGGAAGTCGGGCACATGAGCAACCTGCTGAAATGGCGGGCTGCATCTGTTTCCTGGTCGAGCACCATGAGCACATCTTTGCCATGGCGCATGGCCAGGTTCACGGAGCTTGCAAGCCTTGTTTTCGATTCAGCCTTCACGCTTACCTGGTCGATCACGATTTCGACATCATGGATTTTATACCTGTCAAGTTGCAGTCCGTGTGATATCTCTTTCACTTCACCGTCAATCCGCACCCGGAGGAATCCCTGTTTCCGGATCTGTTCGAACAGCTCACGATAATGGCCTTTACGGCCTTTCACTACCGGGGCGAGCACCAGGATCTCTTTACCTGAATAATTTGAAAGTATCAGCTCAACGATCTGCTGTTCACTATACCTGACCATCATTTCGCCGGTTACACTGGAGTATGCATCGGCAGCCCGTGCAAACAGAAGGCGTAAAAAATCGTATATTTCGGTGATGGTTCCGACCGTGGAACGGGGGTTGCGATTGGTCGATTTCTGTTCAATGGAGATGACCGGGCTCAGCCCGTTGATCATATCAACATCGGGCCGTTCGAGGTTGCCGATAAACTGACGGGCATAAGCCGAAAAAGTCTCCATGTACCGGCGCTGTCCTTCCGCATAGATGGTGTCGAATGCAAGTGATGACTTGCCGCTTCCGCTCAGACCGGTAAATACGACCAGTTTATGACGGGGAATCGTAAGATCGATGTTTTTCAGGTTGTGAACCCTCGCGCCAAATACTTCCAGATTTTCTTCCACAATGATCTTGAAAAACGTGCTTATTAATGAATTTCATTGATTTTCAGCGTGTCGTGAAAGAAAGTTTCATCTTGAGGGACTTTCTTCATCAGCTTCTCATAACTCAGGGCACCCTCTGCAGGGATTTTGAAGGAATAGGTTTTTTTCGAATTGTTGGGAAGGCTGTAATTGCGGATCCAGGGGTTCATCTCCCTGAGGATACGGTAGTTGACAGACATTGCCCTTGCAAAGGCAGGAAGACTGGCAATACCTGAATCCACTGTAACAAGTTTTGAAGGAATCTGCGGAAAGAAATCCCGCACCCTCAGGTAAAATCCATATTGAACAGGGTGGTTGTAAATCTCGCGTATGGCCATGATCCGGAAGACATAGCGGGAAGTTTCATCATTGAGGTACAGATCATAATAGGTTTTTACCTGTTGGTTTTCCATTGCTTTTTTGAGTCCGTCAGACCCCCGGTTGTATGAGGCTGCCACCAGCGTCCAATTGCCAAACATCCGGTGCGCATCCCTGAAGTAATCGCAGGCCGCCTGGGTCGCTTTCTCCATGTTGTAGCGTTCGTCGACCTTGTCGTTGATCTCCAGGCCATACTGCTGGCCGGTGGTTTTAAGGAACTGCCAGTAACCTTCGGCCCCGGCTGGCGAAACGACGTTGATCAGATTGCTTTCGGCCACAACCAGGAATTTGAAATCATCCGGAATGTTATTCTTCTTCAGGATGGGTTCAATCACCGGGAACCAGCGGTTGGCGCGCTTGAACATTACGATCGAAGTTGAATGCATGAAGGTGTTTGCCAGGAGTTCACGCTCGAAAGCTTCCCTGACATAGTACAAATCAAGTGGCACCTCTTCTCCTGCAAAACTTGCTGTTGAAGGAATTTCCGGGGCCATGATTTTTGTATGGCGGGTAAATAAACTCCGGTACTCTTTTTCCTGGTTTTTTACTGCAACTATCGCGCAAACCGATATGAAACAGATTAATAGCAGAAGAAAACCCCCGATTATATATTTTGTTTTATTGACCATGCATAAAAGGTTCTATTAAGATATCTCAATTATTGTTTAGTAATTCCTTTGCGGTTCTTTGCGCAAAGAAGGCGCCAAGAACCGCAAAGAAACTTGTCTGTTCCTCTTCCTTACATCTTGTTTAAAACGGGCTAACAAACTCTTTAAATCCCGGTGCAACTTTGTCCTTATCCGAGATCATCGGGTTTTCAATATCCCAGTTGATGTTCAGGTCGGGATCGTTCCAACGCAGGCTGCCTTCGGAAATTTTGCTGTAAACATTCGTGCATTTGTAGAAGAATATCGTATCATCTTCCAGTGTGGCAAAACCATGGGCAAATCCGGGCGGGACCCAATACATCCATTTGTTCCGGCCTGAAAGCACGATGGATTCCCATTTGCCATAAGTCGGGGAGTCTTTCCGGATATCCACGGCAACATCCAGCACTGAACCACGCATCACACGCACCAGTTTTCCCTGGGCAAAAGGCGGAGCCTGGAAATGAAGGCCGCGGAGCACGCCCTTTTTTGACTTTGATTCATTGTCCTGCAGGAAATTCAGGTCCAGCCCGGCTTTGAAAAATTTCTCGTGGCTGAAAGATTCGAAAAAATAGCCACGTTCGTCTTCAAACACGTCCGGTTTGATTATCAGTAAACCTTCCAACGGGGTTTTTACTATTTCCATTTTGCAATTTGAATTTATAGGTGGACACACTCTCCGTAAGCTGCGGCCACTGCTTCCATGATCGCTTCACTCATCGTCGGGTGCGGGTGTACCGCTTCGATGATCTCTTTTCCCGTTGTTTCGAGTTTGCGGGCAACAACTACTTCTGCAATCATCTCGGTAACATTTTCTCCGATCAGATGGGCGCCAAGCCATTCGCCGTACCTGGCATCAAAGATCACCTTGACAAACCCATCGCGTGCACCAGAGGCAGTGGCTTTGCCTGAAGCGGTAAACGGGAACTTCCCTACCAGTATTTCATACCCTGCATCCTTTGCAGCTTTTTCGGTCATTCCCACGGATGCAATCTCCGGATGGGTATAGGTGCACCCGGGGATGTTGCCATAATCCAGAGGTTCCACATGTTTTCCTGCTATTTTCTCCACGCAGATGATTCCTTCATGTGAGGCGACATGTGCGAGGGCAGGGCCTTTCACGATATCACCAATGGCATAATAGCCGTCAATGCCGGTTTTATAAAAATCATCCACGAGCACCTTGCCGCGTTCGGTGGTTATTCCGACCTCTTCCAGCCCGATTCCTTCAATATTTGTGGCAACACCAACCGCTGAAAGCACGATGTCACATTCAATGACTTCATCTCCTTTTTTGGTCTTCACAGTCACCTTGCAACCATCTCCGGTGGTATCAACTGATTCGACAGAAACCCCTGCCAGTACCTTCATTCCTGATTTTTTGAAAGAACGCTCCAAAGCTTTGGAAACCTCTTCGTCTTCGATCGGGACGATATTTGGCAGTACTTCAATGAGGGTGACAGTTGTGCCAATGGACTGGTAAAAGTATGCAAATTCTGATCCGATAGCTCCGGAACCGACGACTACCATTGATTTCGGCTGAACAGGCAAAGTCATGGCCTCACGGTATCCGATGATCTTTCTGCCATCCTGTTTAAGGTTTGGCAGTTCGCGTGAGCGGGTGCCGGTTGCGAGGATGATATGACCGGCGGAAAATTCGGTTTTTAATCCTGCATCATCAGTAACTTCAACGATCTTCCCTGGTTTTACTTTTCCAAATCCCCGGAGGTGTTCCACCTTGTTTTTCTTGAGCAGAAACTGGATTCCTTTGCTCATCTGGTCGGCCACGTCGCGGCTGCGTTTGATGATGGCCGGGAAATCGGCGTTTGCTTCTCCGGAAACAATTCCGTAGTCGGAGGCATGTTTGATGTATTGGAAAATGCTGGCGCTTTTAAGCAGTGCCTTCGTCGGGATACATCCCCAGTTGAGACAGATCCCGCCCAATTCAGCCCTTTCCACGACAGCTACTTTAAAACCCAGCTGTGCTGCACGGATGGCAGCCACATATCCGCCCGGACCGCTGCCAATGACAATGATATCGTAGTTCATGATTTTCGTTTTTGGAGTGCGCAAAGATACTAAAATCCCAGGCGATGACAATCAAAGGGGGTAATAAAAAGAAACATGCATGGCGTCAATGAGTACTTTGCCGTATAATCATTTATATTTGCATTGAAAAGGTGTTGCGGAAAATTAAATCTACTTTATATGAAACCGTCAATTTTTTTAATTTCCATGATTTTACTGTTTTCCCCCACTATGTTGCTGGGACAGAGGTCAGAGATTTTACTCACTTATAACGGGATGTTCAATGGCCAGTATGCAAAACTTGACAGCATCCTCATCGAGAATCTTGACAGGCACTGTGATACATTACTTCGCTGGCCTGATACCGCATTTCATATACCAAATGTGGGGATCAATGACATAGCTTCTTCCACCGCACTTTTTCAGGTTTTTCAGAATTACCCCAATCCTGTGGAGGACCATACTGAAATTCGGATTTATGTTCCGGAATCAGGGTTGGTGAATGCAGATATTACCGACTTTTCCGGCAATGTGATAGCTTCAGTAAGCAAGGAATTGACAAAGGGATTTCACACTTATTCTTTTGTCCCCGGGCACACACAGATGTATTTATTCACTGCAACCTTCAGAGAGTTTAAGCAATCAATAAAAGTAGTAGCCAGTTTGAAAAATCAGGCTGCAACTTCTTCTTTAACCTGCGTTGGAACCACATCAGCCGGCACACCCTTTAAATCAGTCAATACTTCCGGGTCATTCAGGTTTGCCCTGAATGATAATTTAAAAGTTACAGCGTATCACATCTGGGTGAAGGCATCTATACTGTATGCTCCTGTTGAGAATAAAACTGATACCATCAACTTCTCTTTGTATCCCTGCGGAAGCCCGATGACGATCAACCATATTTCAGGAGTGGTTGCACCGGTGTCAAAAACTGTCATTTACAACACTGTATATAATGTTCCAGGTGAACCTGCAAAATGCTGGATTACCAGTAATCTTGGGGCCAGCCGACAGGCAACAGCCGCTGACGATGCAACAGAGGCTTCTGCCGGCTGGTACTGGCAATTTAACCGCAAACAGGGCTACATGCACGATGGTCAAACCCGGACCCCGAATACAATATGGGAGCCCGCTGTAAATCAACCTCAATACTGGCTGACGGCAAATGACCCGTGTGGGATTGAATTGGGAGATGGATGGCATGTCCCCACTTTTACTGAATGGTTCAATGTGGATCAATCGGGCAACTGGACCGATCCGAACGGGCCATGGAGTTCAGACCTGAAACTTCACCTGGCCGGAGCACTCAACATCGGCAATGGCTCCCTGGTTTCCAGGGGCTCCTATGGGTTCTATTGGAGCAGTAAAAGCAGTTGGTACGTTGATGATTATTATGGCATGTACCTGGTTTTCTATAATACACAAAGCAAGGTAGATTACAACAATAAGGCATATGGCTATTCTGTTCGCTGTGTAAGATAATCAGAGCATTCATCTGCCCATGGCAGACCTGATCAGCCCAATCTTCTTTTCCAAAGGCAATCGCCCGTCAATCCAATGAATATTAAGTCCCTGCTTTTCCATACGGCGGAACCAGGTCATCTGACGTTTGGCGAACTGGCGGATGGCGATGTTGAGTTCAACCAGGAGATTGTTACGGGAGAGGTCACCCAAAAGGAACATTGTAACAAATTTATATTCAAGGCCATACTTCATCAATCGGTCGGGGGAGATACCCTGCGCAAGCAGTCGTTCCACCTCCCCGATCATGCCATGTTCAAGCCTGTATTGCAACCGTGTGAGTATGCGTGCTTTTACCAACCCGCGCGGGTAGTCGATGCCGAAAATAGTTGATTCAATTTTGGGGAAACTTTGGTTTTGAAGATCTTCATTCAGCCCGGTATCCTTGTTTCCGGTAAGTCCTGACCTGGAGGTGGAATGTGCAACAATGATCGCCTTCAGAAGCCGTGGCCGTTCTTCAAGGTCGGTAATGTTGTGCGGTGTTTTATAGGATTTGAAGATTTCAACCAGCTGGTCATCCGTCTTTTCCTCAAGTGAAGCGATGAAATCGAGGTCATTTTCACTTCTGGCAAGCTGATATCCTTTTAAGATTGCCTCCAGGTACATTCCGGAGCCGCCGCACAGGACAGGAAGTTTGTTCCTGCCAAGAACATCACGCCATGCCTTGAGAAAATCCTTCTGGTATTCAAAGATATTGTATTCATAACCCGGGTCAAGGATGTCAATCAGGTGGACGGGAACCTGAACACCCTCAACAACGTAATCATCATAATCCTTACCCGTACCGATATTCATGCCACGATAGACCTGGCGGGAGTCGGCACTGATCACCTCTCCGTTCAATTCAAAGGCAAGCCTGGCTGCAAGTGCAGTCTTACCGGTAGCCGTTGGTCCAAGGATTGTCAGCATTGCCTGCATTACTTGTCCAGTTCCTCATACACCGAATTCTGACTGATGTATTCAGGAACCATTTGTTTCATCTTCCGGATGATGTCGAAGTTGGTGTGTGTTGCTACCATCGAGATCAGTTCATCAACGTTTTCTCTGACTTCTCCGGGACTGAATTTACGCACTTTGGCAACCAGGATCAGCGGGTGGTGTGTGGGAATGGCATTTTCTTCAACGTTGAGCAGTTCTTCATAAAGTTTCTCTCCGGGGCGCAATCCGGTAAATTTAATCTGGATGTCTTTCCCGAGATCCAGGCCCGAAAGCTGGATCATCTTTCGGGCTAGATCGATTATTTTAACTGACTTCCCCATGTTGAAGATGAATATTTCTCCGCCGGTGCCGGAGGCGCCTGCTTCAAGCACGAGGCGGCAAGCTTCAGGGATGGTCATGAAAAACCTGGTCACATCAGGATGTGTGATGGTTACCGGGCCTCCTTTTTCGATCTGGTTCCGGAAAAGAGGGATGACTGATCCGTTGGAACCCAGGACATTACCGAATCTTGTGGTGATGAACTTTGTCTCTTTTACCTTATCCAGGGCCTGTGTATATATTTCGGCGATGCGTTTTGAAGCTCCCATCACATTGGTGGGGTTCACCGCCTTGTCGGTTGAGATCATGATGAATTTTTTCACGCCAAACTCCACGGCCAGATCTGCAATAACCCTGGTACCTCTGACATTTGTAAGCACTGCTTCGGCAGGGTTGCTCTCCATCATGGGTACATGCTTGTATGCCGCGGCATGGTATACCAGGTCGGGTTCAAATGTGCTGAAAATTTTACGCATCCGTGCTTCATTGCTGATGTCGCACAGGATGAACTCAATACCGGTGTTTTGATATTGTTCGAGCATTTCCAGTTCGAGATAATGAAGGGGTGTTTCAGCCTGATCAACAAGGACAAGTTTACGCGGGGCAAAACGTGAAATCTGCCGCACGATTTCACTGCCGATGGATCCGGCTGCACCGCTCACCAGGATTACCTTCCCGGTGATTTCCTTTGAAATCCGTTTTTCATCCAGTGTAATCTCATCACGTTCAAGCAAATCTTCAATATTGATCTTTTTCAGCTGGTTGAAACTCAACTCTCCGTTAATCCACCGGATCATTGGCGGCACAGTAAGAACCTTGGTATTGTAGGTAAGGCACTGTTCAATAAGTTTCTGTTTCTTCACCGGGTCAAAATTCATGATGGCCAGGATGATCTGGGCAACAGATTTGGTAGCCAGAAGGTTGTCGAGTTTTGACGGACTAAGGATATCGACTCCTTCCAGTTTTTTCCCTTGTTTGCTGACATGGTCATCAATGAATGCGAGAACATTGTATTTGGTGCCGGCGTCACGGTCCAGCGTTCGTTTTGCAGTAATTCCTGCCTCACCGGCACCGTAAATCACCACATTGACCTTGTCGCCTTCCGGCTGGCGGAATTCGAGCAGTGCCAGTTTCACGATCAGCCTGAATGTGATCATCCCGAAGGAGGTGGCAAGGAAGTCGATGATGAGCACAGAGAAGGGGATGAAAAAGTGACCGGAAATGAAAAAGTAGGTCACAATGTTGGTGAGGGCGAAAACAATACTGCCGGCGAGGACAGTGGCGAAAACACGTAATGCATCACCGGTGCTGGTGTACCTGATGATACCGGCATAAGTTCTTGCAATAATGAAACTGGCCATCCTGATCAGCGCGACGTAAACCAATACCTGGGGCAGCGGGCTTAAATCCCTGGCAGGGATGGAGAAGTTGAACCGCAGGAGATAAGCCAGGATAACGGCAGAAATGGCAATCGCCATGTCGATTAAAAAAATCAGTGAGCGAGGCGTATTTTTCCGGGTTATTAACACGCATCAAATTTAGAAATAATTTGACTTAACATATCAACAATTGCCGTAAAATATGAACAACCGGTGAAACGCCATGCAATTTTTCCTACTTTTGCACCGTTAGGCATATCCGATGCAATAACAATACAGGAACTACACCTGACGGCACAAAAGTCCGGAACCTTTTGACACAGGAACTGATTTATCCAACATAACTCTCATGAAAAATACAGCATTTACAGATTATCACGTAGCAATGGGTGCCAAGATGGTCCCTTTTGCAGGTTTTAACATGCCTGTCCAGTATGAAGGTGTTAACGCAGAACATGAAACTGTTCGCAAAACCCTGGGTGTCTTTGACGTATCCCATATGGGTGAATTCTGGGTTAAAGGGCCGAAGGCACTCGATTTTATTCAATGGGTAACCTCAAACGATGCGTCAAAACTTGTTCCCGGGAAGGTGCAGTATTCATGCTTCCCGAATGAAACCGGCGGTATAGTGGATGATCTTCTTGTTTACAAGGTTGATGACCTGACCTATTTACTGGTTGTAAATGCTTCCAATATTGAAAAGGATTGGGCCTGGTGCAACAAACAGAACAAAATGGGGGCGGTTTTATACAATGCATCGGATGAAATTTCTCAGCTCGCCGTACAGGGACCGCTGGCGCTGAAAGCCATGCAGAAACTTACGGATACCATCGTCACCGACATGGAATACTATACATTTAAAAAGCTTACGTTTGCAGGTATTCCGGATGTGATCTTTGCGACCACCGGCTACACCGGCTCAGGAGGCTGTGAGATTTACATGGACAATGAAGATGCCCCGAAAATCTGGGAAGCCGTGTTTAAAGCAGGCGAAGAGTTTGGCATCAAACCAATAGGCCTGGCGGCCCGTGATACCTTGCGGCTGGAAATGGGATACTGCCTTTATGGCAATGACATCAACGATACAACATCGCCCATTGAGGCAGGGCTGGGGTGGATCACAAAGTTTACCGATTACAAGGAATTCATCAATAAATCATTTTTGCTTAAGCAAAAGCAGGAGGGAACTTCCCATAAACTGGTTGGTTTTGAAATGGTTGACAAGGGGATTCCCCGTCATGAATATGAAATTGTGGATGCACAGGGCAATAAAACCGGCGAAGTTACGTCTGGTACTATGGGGCCATCTGTGAAAATTCCGATCGGTATGGCTTATGTCCCTTCGGCATTGTCGAAAGAAGGAAGTGAAATACATGTTAAAATCCGGGAAAAAATTTTACGTGCAAAGGTTGTGAAGTTCCCTTTTTATAAGGGTTGAAAATTAATATACAAGACCTGAAACGAAATGATAACCAGTTCTTAACACTTAAATCTTAACACTTAACACTAATTTTTAATCTTATGTCAGAAATAACGAGTAAAATCAAATCCATACACTGGCAACGCATGATGTTCATCCTGCTCATGGCACTTATGGTAGCCGGAGCAGACAGCTGCAAATCAACCGGCAAGATGTCGAAGAAAGAGCGCAAGGCTCAGATCGAAAGTGCCAAATTGCAGTTGCAGCCCATCATCAGTGGCACCTCTACACTTTCTTATGATGAGCAGAAACGCATTGTTAACGGGATCATGGATAAAAATCTGAACGATCCGATCCTGAACGACATGATCATCCAGGCACAGCAGAAACTGAAGACATTGCTCGCGGAACAGACACAGGCAAATGCCCAGAAAGTTGATATTGCGCGGGCTGCTTTGTATGACCTTTTGCTGAACAAAGACAACAAATCTGCAGACGAGCTGGAGAAGGAACTCAATGCCATTAAACGACAGAACCTGAACGATACAGAACTTAATGACCTGATGGCAAGGCTGGAGAAAAAAATCCAGGAAATGCGCTCGGGCGGCGGAAACCTGCCTATGAAAGCCCATCTGGAGAATGCATTTAACACGATTGCGAATTCAGCTAAAACAGGCAACCTGGCCCAGGCGGACAACACCATACAGAAAACTTTACAACTCTTTACCTCGGATGATGCGCTTGTGTTGATTATTATCAGCCGCGAAGGCGATATTGTGGATTATGATAAGCCTACAAACATCAAGAGGTACCTTAACTTGCTCAAAGATACCAAGGCAAATAAAAATGACATTGATGCGATCGTGAATGATGCCAATGGAAAAATCAAAGAACTCGATTTAATTAAAAAGTAACAACCATGAGAAAGACAATTTCATTGATCATATTGGCATCCCTGTTCGCAGTGTCCTACAGGGCCTCCGCTCAGGATGACCTCTCTCCCAAACGCAAACAGGCTATCGACAGCCTGGCTCTTGAAAAGGTTCGCGACCTGAGTAAATACATCAGCATCATTGGCGATAAAAAGACCCCGTGGTCAGATGCACAGCGGGTAATCGAACGCGCCGCAGAGTTGTTTATGGAAAACAGCGAAATCGGTGTATCCTCACTCGGGAAGCAGGATGTCAACTACTATAAAGTGCGTGAATATTTCGATCGTCTCATGCAACTCAATTATGACAAGGTTTCCATTGACTGGTATAAAATCCAGTATGTAAGTGACCTTGTAAGGCAGCCTGACGGAACTTACGTAGGGGTCATTACCGTATATCAGCGTTTCCAGGCTTATGACAAGGAGAAAGGGCTGGTTTATGAGGATACCACCAAAAAAGACATCACAGTATATGTGAAACGCAAGGAGACACAGATTGGTGGCCGTCTCATCGGATTCTGGGACGTCATGCTGGGAGATATCAGGGTAAAGGAAACCTCCAAGTAGCTTCCCCCGGATTCTTGTATCATAACAATAGGCACATTAGATCACAATAGGATTCACTATGTGTTCTAATGTGCCTAATGTGGTTAATAAAACAACAATTTTCCTTTCAGGACTTCACTATTTCAGATTTTATGAGAAACTTAATTTGGACCTTGTTTCTGCTAACTCCGCTGATGGGGTTTTCGCAGGGATCTATTGGTTCTCTTACCGGTGATGAGTCAGTTTTTTATGCCCAGACCAAACAGGTTAACCAGTTCTTCCTGAGGTTCAACGGTGAGGAAGATGTACAGGGAAAACGTTACTATCCCGGTAACCCGGGATATCGTGACCTGAAAGCACGTAAAAGATACCTGAACATGCTCTTTGACAACTCAAGTCCGGTTATCAGTTCCGATGCGAAATTTGTCTTTATCGATGATGCATTGAATAAGAAAAATCCTGCATTCCTTGATTTTTATTCAAAAGGTTGGTTTGCTGAAGTTGCAGCCTCCTTCCTCTATAAAAAAGAGAAGGTGAACATTATCCTGTACCTCAAGATTGAAAAACAACGTGATGGCTACAAGTGGGTGATCTCGAATGTTTTTTTCGACCGGTTTAATTCATGGTTTATTCATCTTAACGACTCGGCGAATCTAAAGTACTTCATCCATCCCATGAGCCATGAGCTCGATTTTATGAATCTGCATAAGGCGTTTAAAGAGCCGGAAAGTCTGGACTATTACTTTGAGAAGGAGTACAAACCGGATATGACCGCCCTTTTCGTGATGGAGATGAAAAACGGGAATTTAACCTTTTCTGCGGTGGATAATTTGAAATTTCATGTTTTCCAGGTTCCGAACTGGTACTTTGAACTCTCCTGGTTTAACAGAAACAATGCAAATTCCGGCTGGCTCATCTCCAACGTCCTCCGTGTGAATGAAAAGGAAAAGATGGATCTGATGCGTAATTACACCCATGTAAATTAATCTTGTATGAGGAATATTTTTATCCTGATTTTTCTGTCGATGCTGGTCAGCGTTCATCCTGTTACTGCCCAGACAAAGACAAACAGTAAGAAAAGTGGTACAACTTCATCAAAATCCACTCAGAAAAAGGGGAGTTCGTCCAGCCAGAAGAAATCGGGAACCACGGCCCAGAAAAAAGGAAGCACAAACGGTAAACCTGCGGAGGTGACTTCAAAAGCAGGAATGATTGCCGCAAACAAGATAGATACATTTAAATTACAGGTGATCCCTTTGGTGAAATTTTTCGAAAGTTCACTCAATTTTCTGGCCGACCCGCGGAACGCTGTGAACGAAAAGCAGACCATCCTTTCCCAGAGTTACCTGAAATGGTGCTGGGACGACAAGGTGCAAATCGAGGATGATCTGGATGAAAACCGGATGGTGCCGCTGTACAAGGATATGCCGGCCTACCTGAGTGATGTGAGTTTCTTCTTCAAAAGCGCTAAATTCAGCTATTCGGTGCAGGATATCAGCGTGGAAGCAGGACAGGACGGGCTCACCTACTTTCGGGTAACCGCAAACCGCAATCTGCGTGGTCTTACACTGAACAGCGACTCCGTGAATTCGAACAAAGTGCGTTACATCGAAATGAACTTCGACTCGGTGAAACAGCAGATGAAGGTTGTAAGTGTTTATACGACCAAACTGAATGAACAGGACGACATGCGCAACTGGTGGAACGGACTTTCACATGAATGGAAGGTGGTGCTGTCGGCCGACATGAAACTTGAGGGCAGCATGCCCATGTCATCGATCGACAGTTTTAACGATTCCGTCGCGATGGTTGGCGGGCAAAAAACACCCATCATGGGATCGGAATTCTACCGGTTCCTTGTACAGATCGTACATGCAGCCAGGGTTGATTTATCAGGAAATTCCTCCATTCAAAACCTGGATCCCCTGAACAAATTATCGGATTTGAAGGAGGTGAACGTTGCCGGAACGATGGTAGCCGACCTGATGCCCCTCCGCAACCTGAATAAACTGGAGATACTCGATCTCTCCAATACAAAAGTCAGTAACCTTGAACCGCTTCATTACTGCATTCATATCAGTCAGTTAAGATTGAAGGGGACGCACGTCAGTGATTTGACGGTAGTTCCGACATTTCAATCTCTCAGCACCCTTGACCTTGGCGGAACGCAGGTAAACTCGCTGGATGCAATCAGGGATATGACTGCCATAGCTGATTTACGAATCAACCATACGCCTGTTAAAGATCTTTCTCCTGTTTCAAATTTTACAAACCTTGAGATGCTGAATATTTCATCGACCCAGGTTGATAACCTGGACCCTTTGAAAAACCTGTCGAATCTGCGTATCTTATGGTGCGACAGTACCCGCATCAACAGCCTTGCCCCGCTTGAAAACCTTGCTTTGCTGCAGCGTGTGTATTGCAACAGCACCGGCATCAACCAAAAGGAGGCATTGAAATTTATTAAAAAACATCCGGATGCATCGCTGGTGTATGCCTCAAAAGAGCTTGCTGCCTGGTGGAAAGAGATGACGCCGGAATGGCAGAACCAGTTCAATTTTTACCTGAAATTTGAGGGTCAGCCTACCACCGAACAACTGCATCAACTTGCGCTCCTCGACAGCATTAACATCACAGGACGCATGACCATGACCTCTCTCGGACCAATCAGCAAGCTGATCCTATTGAGAAACCTGCAGTGCCAGAGTACCGCCATCACATCCCTTGATGCGTTGAAGGAACTCACCGAGTTGAAGGTGCTGAATATATCAAATACAAAGATTGCAAATTTGCAACCATTGTCCGGCATTGACGGGCTTGAACTCCTTTATGCCGACAACACACAGGTGGCGGACCTGAGTCCGTTGTACGGATTGAAGAAACTCCACTTTGTATATGCCGACAATACATTGGTTGATGATACAGAAGCAGATAAATTTGCAGATAAAAATCCGGATTGTATGCTGGTCTTCCAAACATCCGGGAATAGTGACTGGTGGCAAGGTTTGGGGCAACCCTGGAAAGATGTTTTATTGCAACAGGTTGATTTGAAAGGAACACCGGATAAGATTCAACTGCAGCAAATTGCCGGTCTCACAAAGGTCGCCGTTTCTGAAAACTTCCAGATCACAGACCTGACCCCGCTGCAGCATTTATCCCGGTTGACCGAACTCCAGTTTTCCGGCACCGCTGTTGCAAAACTTGATCCTGTAACCAAAATGCCTCACCTGAAAACCCTTCGGTGTCAAAAAAATCCGATTCTTGACCTGACCCCCGTAACCGGGTTGCCAAACCTTACCGAACTTGATTTTTCCAACACACAGGTTGAAGATATTGATGCGCTGCAAAATATGATGCAGATGGAGGTCCTCAAGTTCAGCGGAACCCAGGTGAAAAATTTGAAATACCTTCAAAAGCTGGTGAACCTCAGGGTAATGGAATTTTATAACACGCGGGTTGGCAATGTCGATGTGCTCGACGGGATGAGCAAACTTGAGTCGGTAAAGATGTTTAATACAAAAGTCTCAGCAAAACGGGTTGAAAAACTGAAGTTGTCGCACCCGAAATGTGAAATTGTTTACTATTAATGGAAAAAGAGAAGCAGCCTGTTAATTCACGCAGCATCGAGGTGTGCTTCACTCCGATGTTGTTCTCTGAAATTCTGACCAGGGATAACTTTGTTGTTGTATTGGTTGACATCCTGAGGGCAACCACCTCAATTTGTGCAGCATTTGAACATGGTGTGAAAAGTATTATTCCCGTAGCAACCCTTGAACAGGCAAAAGAGATGAAAGAGAAGGGATTCCTGGTCGCTTCAGAGCAGGATGGCAAAAAACTGGAGTTTGCCGATTTCGGCAATTCTGCCTTTAATTTCACGCGGGAGTCTGTTGGCGGACAAACCCTTGTGTATTGCACAACCAACGGAACCCGTGCGCTTGATATCGCAAAAAAAGCGGAGAAGATCGCAATGGGCGCCTTTATCAACCTTTCCGCACTTACCGGCTGGCTTGTCAGGGAGAATAAAAATGTTGTAATCCTTTGCTCCGGCTGGAAAAATAAATTTTGCCTGGAAGATGCCATTTTTGCAGGGGCATTGGCTGAGAAACTTATGGAGTGCAAGGGGTTTGTGACTTATTGCGATTCAACTGCCGCTGCGCTTGACCTGTGGGGTGTTGCCCGGCCCGACATCCTTGGTTACATTGAGAAGGCTGCGCATCGTCACAGGTTGAAAAAACTGGAGCTGGATGATGTTATCCCTTATTCCTTCAATATCGATACAACGGGGGTTGTGCCGGTGTATGCTGATGGTTCAATTCTGGATGTACAATAAAAATAAAATAAATCAATGAAAACACTAATTACAATTTTAATGATGTCAACAGCAATTACCGTGTTTGCTTCGCCCCAATCCGGGACTGAAAATAAAAAAGATGATTTCAAGTATTTTACGGAACAGTTTGCCGATTCGAAAATCCTGCGCTACCAGGTGCCCGGATTTGAAAACCTCTCACTTCAGCAAAAGAAGCTGGTCTATTATCTGAGCCAGGCTGCGTTATGCGGCAGGGATATTACCTACGATCAGAATTTCAAGTCAAACCTGCTGATTCGCACTACACTGGAAGCCATTTATCGGAATTTCACCGGTGACAGGAACAGTGCGGATTATAAGAACTTTGTTATTTACCTGAAGCGGGTTTGGTTTTGCAATGGCATCCATCATCATTATTCTACGGATAAGTTTTTGCCCGAATTTTCACAGGATTATTTTGCAGTAATTGTAAATCAAACAAAACCTGAAGCGTTGCCCCTTGCCAAGGGACAAAGCAAAGAGCAGTTTCTTGCTGAGTTAACCCCGTTGCTTTTTAATCCTGACGTGGCACCTAAAAGAGTAAACCTGGATCCTGAAAGTGATCTTGTACTGACTTCAGCTTCTAATTTTTATGCCGGGGTAAACCAGAAAGAGGCTGAAGAGTTTTATTCTGCCATGAAAAAAGATGCAAAGAAGAACAAAAAAGACACCCTGATCTCCTTTGGGCTTAATTCGAAACTTGTAAAAGAAAATGGCAGGATCATTGAAAAAACGTATAAGATTGGAGGGTTATACACCGGGGCGATTGAGCAAATCGTGATGTGGCTGGAAAAAGCGCAGACAGTTACGGAAACCCCGGAACAAAACGATGCGGTTAAAAAACTAATTGCATACTATCGTTCCGGCGACCTGGTAACCTGGGATGAGTATAACATTGCATGGGTCAAAGATCTCAATTCGCTGGTCGACTTTGTGAATGGCTTCATTGAAGTTTATGGCGACCCGATGGCAATGAAGGGTTCATGGGAGTCTATTGTCAATTTCAAAGATGTGGAAGGCTCCAAACGGACTGAAATCCTGAGCCGGAACGCGCAGTATTTTGAAGATATATCTCCTGTTGCACCTGAATTTAAGAAGGATAAAGTTAAGGGGATCAGTGCCAAGGTAATTACCGTTGCCCAGCTTGGCGGGGAGTGTGATCCTACCACGCCAATCGGCATCAACCTCCCAAACGCGAACTGGATACGGAAAGAGTATGGCTCAAAGTCGGTTACCATCGATAATATCACCAACGCGTACGATCAGGCTGCCAAAGGCAATGGTTTTCTCCAGGAGTTTGCTTTTTCAAAGGAAGAAATTGAAAGGGCTGGTGAATATGGACATCTTGCAGGAAACCTGACAACTGACCTTCATGAATGTCTGGGGCATGGATCCGGGCAGTTGAACAAAGGTGTCGGGGCTGATGCATTGAAAAACTATCATTCGACCATCGAGGAAGCACGGGCTGATCTGTTTGCGTTGTATTTTATCAAAGATCCCGTACTCGAAAAATTCGGACTTGTTCCCAATGACGAGGTGGGGAAAGCTGAATATGACAGTTTCATCCGCAATGGACTGATGACGCAGCTTGTGCGCATCCAACCCGGAAAGACCATTGAGGAGTCGCACATGCGCGACAGGGCGCTCATCGCCCGCTGGGTCTTCGAAAAGGGCAAGGATGACAAGATCATTGAACAAGTCACCCGCGATGGCAAAACCTATTTCGTCATTAATAATTACAAGGCTTTAAGAGAGAAGTTTGGCGAATTGCTGAAAATCGTACAGCGTATTACCTCGGAAGGTGACTACAATGCCGCGAAAGAGCTGGTTGAGGCTTATGCGGTTCAGGTTGACCCGGTTCTGCACAAAGAGGTACTTGCAAGGTATGAGAAACTGAACATCGCACCCTATACCGGGTTTATCAATCCTGAATACACCCTGGTAAAGAATGGAGAAACGATTACCGATGTTAAAATAAACTACCCGGATGATTTCACAACGCAGATGCTGAAATATTCAAAGAATTTTTCATTTTTACCAGTAAGATAATCCATGTTGAAGCCACTTTTCAGGTTGTTCTTTCTGTCCCTCCTTGCGGCATCGTTGCTGACCTTCGGGCAGAAACAATATCCTCAGAACTATTTTCGGTCACCCGTCAGCTTTCCTGTTTCTCTCGCCGGATCCTTTGGCGAAATCAGGAGGAACCACTTTCATTCAGGAATCGATATACGCACCGAAGGGGTTCAGGGTAAACCTGTTTATGCCATTGCAGACGGATATGTATCAAGGGTGAATATATCGCCGGGTGGGTTCGGTAAAGCATTATACATCACACATCCCAACGGTTACACCTCCTTATATGGTCATCTCCGCAATTATGCCGGGACGATTGCCGTTTGGGTGAAATCCCAGCAGGTTAAAAAAGAGTCATTCGCCATGGATGTCGAAGTGCCTGAAGGAGTTCTTAAAGTAAAAAAAGGTGATATTGTTGCTTATTCAGGAAATTCAGGTGCCTCAGGCGGCCCGCACGTTCATTTTGAAATCAGGGATGCCAAAACCCAGGAGATCATCGATCCGCTCGATTTTGGATTCATGAAAGCCGATGGCATCCCTCCGAAGATCACCTGGTTGAAGATCTATCCGTTTGGCGACAATTCGATGGTAAATTTTACCGATAAGGCAGCTCTTATTCCTGTAACAGGTTCAGGTGGGAGTTACAGGCTTAAGATGGCAGATACCGTCAAGCTTTCAGGGAATATCATCTTTGGAATTGAAACTTCCGACAATGCCGAAGGCGGGTTGAAAACCGGGGTTCATGCTATTGAACTGACCGTTGACGGGCAGAAAGTTTTTTCCCAAAACATCGAGCGATTTGCTTTTGCAGAAACCCGCTATGTCAACAGCCTTATGGATTACCCGGCTTTTGTGCAAAACGGCAGGAAAATCCAGCGCTCCTATGTGGCACCCAACAACAGGCTGGGTGTTTATTCGGATGTGAAAAACCGGGGTGTGCTGAACTTTGTGGATTCAAAAGCGCATAAAATCCAGTATGTTGTAAAAGATGCCTTCGGAAACCCTGCCACGCTGGTATTCTATGTCAGAAGTCACCCGCAGGCAAACACAGGTGGCCGGCCCAAACCAGCTGGAAACCAGGGGACACAGCTATTTACCTATAAATCTGATAATAAGTTTGAACGTTCAAACCTGAAATTTTCGGTTCCGGCTGAGGCGGTTTATGATGATCTGCCATTCGAATATGCGGTTTCTTCTTCAGTGCCCGGCTCTTTTTCAGGCGTTCATCATCTTCAAAACCAATACACTCCCTTGCATACATACTGTGAACTGTCGATCAAAACAGACAATCTTCCTAAGAATCTGGAATCCAAGGCAGTGATTGTGGCTGTTGGTTCAGGGAATAAATTTGCCAGCAAAGGAGGCACTTTTGAAAATGGATGGGTAACGACAAAAATCCGTGATTTTGGCAAGTATGCTGTGGCTGCAGATACAGAACCTCCTGCGATCAAGGTGATCAATATCTTTCCGAATAAAAAGGTGAAGAAACAATCCTCTATCCTTGTGAAAATATCCGATAATCTGTCCGGGATTAAAACATACCGAGGAACCCTCAACGGGAAATGGATCCTGATGGATTACGATGAGAAAAACCGCCTGCTTTCATACGTGTTCGATGATATGATGAAGCCGGGGAAGAACCTTTTTGTGCTCACCGTGACAGATGCTGTCGGGAACTCCACGAAGTATGAAGCAGCCCTTATCAGGTAGTCAACAGTCTTTGCATCTTGATTTTTGCAAGATGCATTTTGATTTTAATATATTTGTACCATGCAAGAAACCATCCTGATCCTTGATTTCGGTTCCCAGTATACCCAGCTTATTGCACGCAGGGTGCGAGAATTGAATGTTTACTGTGAAATCCATCCATTCAATAAAATCCCGGTGATCACTGATGAGATCAAAGGTGTTATCCTGTCAGGCAGCCCCTATTCGGTAAGAGATGAAAATGCCCCCTTTCCTGACCTTGCAAAAATCAGGCGTAAAATGCCGCTACTGGGTGTGTGCTATGGAGCACAGTATCTTGCGCATTCCATTGGTGGGGTTGTTGCGCCATCTGAGATCAGGGAGTATGGCCGTGCAAACCTCACATCCATAGATGAAAAGAGCGAATTACTGGTTGGGATGTCGGCAGGATCACAGGTATGGATGTCGCACGCCGATACCATCCTGAGTGCACCTGAGGAATTCAACGTGATTGCCAGCACGCCGGATGTGCTTTATGCCGGTTACCGGATTGCAGGTGAACAGACGTTCGGCATTCAGTTTCATCCCGAAGTGTATCACACCGTTGAAGGCCTGAAATTACTCACCAATTTCGTGGTTGGAATTTGCGGGTGCCATCAATCCTGGACTCCGGAATCCTTTGTGGAAACGACGGTTACAGCATTAAAGCAAAAGCTCGGAAATGACAAAGTGGTTCTGGGTCTTTCGGGCGGGGTTGACTCCTCTGTAACAGCCATGCTGCTGAACAAGGCGATCGGGAAGAATCTCTATTGCATCTTTGTTGACAATGGATTACTGAGAAAAAACGAGTTTGGGACGGTTATGGATCGGTATAAAACGCTGGATCTTAATGTGATCGGAGTGGATGCCCGGGATTTGTTTATAAATGCGCTGGAAGGCGTCGTTGATCCGGAAAAAAAACGCAAAATCATCGGGAAGACATTCATCGATGTATTCGATGCCGAAGCTCATAAAATACAGGATATCAAATGGCTGGCACAGGGTACCATCTACCCGGATGTGATTGAATCGCATTCGGTTAAAGGTCCTTCAGCCACGATAAAATCGCATCACAATGTCGGCGGACTGCCTGATTATATGAAACTTAAAATCGTTGAACCGCTCAACAGCCTGTTCAAGGATGAAGTACGAAAAGTTGGCAGGACCATCGGACTCGATGCTGAATTCCTCGATCGTCATCCCTTCCCGGGTCCCGGGCTGGCCGTTCGTATCCTCAGTGACATCGACCGTGAAAAGGTGAGTTTATTGCAGGAGGTTGATGATGTTTTTATCTCAGGTTTATATGAGCATGGCCTTTATCATACTGTTTGGCAGGCTTTTGCCGTGTTGCTTCCTGTTCAGTCAGTGGGTGTGATGGGAGATGAGCGGACGTATGAAAATGTAGTAGCTTTGCGTGCAGTGACCTCCACCGACGGAATGACGGCCGACTGGGCCCATTTGCCCTACGAATTTCTTGCTAAAGTTAGCAATGACATCATCAACAAGGTGAAAGGGGTCAACAGGGTGGTTTACGATATCAGTTCAAAACCACCGGCTACGATTGAGTGGGAATAGGGGAAAAGTGAAAAGTACAAAGTAAAAAGTAAAAAGTAAAAAGTGAAATTCCTTCCGGTTTTATTTTTTTTCGTGATTCAAAGTTTGTTTTTGGATTTGTCTGTTGCCCAGACAACGCAGGACCAGTTGAAGCAGATTCGTTCAACAGTTACTGAAAAAATTGACGGGAAGGATTATTATATCCATACCGTTAAAAGAGGCCAGACACTCTATATGATATCAAAGGCATATGGCGTAGAGGTAAACGATGTTATTCGTGAAAACCCTGGTGTGAAAGAGGGAATCAAAGCCGATCAGAAACTAAGAATCCCTTTCCCTGGTCAGAAAAGTGCGCCGGTACAGAAGAGTTCGGGCGCAAAGGAAAAAAATACAGCAAAGGAGACAAACATTCCGAAAAAGGAGTTGCCTCCGGAAGCCGATTCGGTAGTTGTTGTGGATTTGCCTTGCGGAATCGATGCATCTGCAAAGAAACCGCTCTATAATGTTGCTTTAATGTTGCCTCTTTTCCTGGCTGATGTTGATCAGATCGATGTCACCAATCCCGACCCCAGGGTGTTTGAGAATTCAAAGACGTTTCAGTTTCTGCCTTTTTACGAGGGTTTCCGTGTTGCAGTCGATTCTCTTGAAAAAACCGGGGTTAAGATAAAACTCTATGTTTATGATGTGGATAAAGACACATCCAAAACGCGGCAGCTTCTTAGAAAGCCGGAGATGAAAACCATGGATCTCATTTTCGGACTATTATATCAGTCTAATTTCCAGATCGTCGCATCATTCGCCAAAAAGAATAAAATTAACCTTGTCAATCCGATTTCAGAGCGCAGTGAGTTGGTTAACGGCAATCCGTTCGTATTTAAAGCCCAACCATCCAAAAAAGAGCAGCTTGAACAGCTGGCTGAATATATGGCAACAGCTTTTACCCGGGGACAGGTTTTGATTATCCGGAGCGGACAATATGCCGACCATGATGCCCCGGACCGGCTGAAAAAGGAGTGTCTTGAGCGGTACCTGAAGGTTCAGATCGTTGATGGCCAGGAAGGCGCTATCTCCAGGTTCCAGAAAGATAAGCCAAATTATATTGTGGCCTTCTCGGAGGATCAGACATATACACTGGATCTGCTCAGAAGTATGTATAAGTTGCGCAATGAATATGACCTGACAGTGGTCGGATTACCCAACTGGGCTTCCATGGATGGACTTGAAAATGAGTACCTTGTTGCACTCAAAACG
Source organism: uncultured Bacteroidales bacterium (assembly GCA_903926565.1). Classification (GTDB taxonomy): domain Bacteria; phylum Bacteroidota; class Bacteroidia; order Bacteroidales; family FEN-979; genus CAIVAT01. The sequence continues at coordinate 11,189 of CAIYJU010000105.1, read as the reverse complement.
CATATTGTCGCCAGGTCATTCATAGATTATGAAAACCAGTCGGTGAAGAAGTTTATCACGAAATACCAGGAAACCTACAAATCCGATCCTGAACTTCTTGCATTTCAGGGTTATGATCAGGCTTATTATTTCCTTACCGCCTTAACGATGTATGGAACAAATATTGGCCGGTGTATCGGGGAACTTAAAATGAATTCAATGCAGACCCGGTTCAATTTTATCCGGAATAAAGACAATGGATTCGAAAACCGGCACTGGGTTGTATATAAATACGAGAATTATAAATTGGTGACAGTAAACTGATTACTGTTTCATGGCAGGTACGGAAAGTAACGGGACGTTCGTGGCAAAGAGATTTTTCTTGGTAATATTCTTTGTGAAAAACATGTAGAGCAGGTTATGCTTGTGTGGCTGAAAGGCAATCATTTCAATATTGTTTGCTGACACAAACTGATCCACCGCTGCCTGGTTATCTTCGGCAACTTCGATGACGCTGAAATTTACCTGGTTTGTTTTTTCTTCCTTGCCGAACTTCATCTGAAGACCCTTCATCCGCGTGTAAGCATCGGTTTGTTTTGCTTTGGTTATGAAATGAACCACATGAATCCTGGCTGAGAAGACCTCAAATAACTCCATAAGCCCGGAGATCGTTGCAGCGTTGCCATCTGAGAGATCAGCGGCAAACATGATCGATCCGAATCCACGGAAATTTTTAATGTCGGGAACCGTAATAACCGGCACCTTTGCATGGTCAATGATAAAGGTGGAAACTTTGCCCCAGATATTTGCATTGTTGCCTTTGCCTGTCGTTCCCATTACGACAAGGTCGGGGTGAAAGTCCTGGCAAATTCCTTTAAGCTCATGTTCCAGTTCTCCTCCGGTAACGGTGGATGAGATCGTAATGTCGGCCAGGTTTTCCTTCACAATCAGGCGGTTTACTTTCTCTTCCAGTTCTGCCATGTGATGTTCAGCCTGCCGGAATATCTCTTTCATCAGCTCCTCGTTGTAGATGGTACTCATGTCGAGTGTGTCAGGAAAACTGGTGTCGGCAATGATGATCTGGTCAAAGTAGGTGTGGAAAAGTTTGATTTCACCTCCAAAGAACTTTGCAAATTCAATGGCATAGCGACATGTGATTTCGGTATGACCCGAAAAATCGACCGGTACAAGAATTTTTTTCATAAGGGTTGATGTTGCTTTAAGCGTGCATGAATATTAAGTTCTTTGGATACCTGACGTTTTATTTCGAAAAACGCGATGGCTGAAGGTACTTCTCAAAGACCGGAAAGGATAAAGCTTTGTATTGATAATGCCAGAACTGATAAAATTAAGTAAAATATCAACATGAAGTCAATATTTCAACCAGCAACTTGCAATTATTTTGGTTTGAATGGTGTTGCTGAAGCACTGATGTTCTGTTAGTAATATGGCTGTGAGTGAATTCCATTGCAAACAGGCGCTGAAGTTCCATTTTAATTTCGGACGGAGTGTTTGCGATGGTACAAAGTTCAGAAAGGGATGTGCCGGCAACCATATCACGGTTTACCAGGCAAAACCGGCCACTGTACAGTGCATTAAGCAGTTTGAGCTTAAGTCCGGTCGGCTGGAATGTAACCATGATGTTAACCTGGGCATCGCTGATGAGCCGGAACATTTCACCGTCATCAGGATTTTGAATTATACGGATGTTGGCGTGGTTTGCAGCAAGCCTGTTCAGCCAGTCAGGCGGGTCGAGGCCGGCAATGAGAAGATCAGGAAAAGAATCTTCCCAAATAGTTGTTATAAGAAATTCGGCGGCCACGCTGTTTTCTGGTACAGAGAGTTTGCCCTGGTATAGGGCATAACTGCCTTTTCCCGGAAGGATCCTCACCTCATCATCATGATGGAAACTGGGCAGGTAGATAACACGATTCTGTGGAAAGGAGGTTTCCAGGTACCGGGCGTCGTCGCTGGAAACAGCCAGCATGACCGAAGCATGACGGAGAATTTTCTGAAAATATTTGAGTTTCAGGCTTTCAACCAGGAAAAATAATTTTCTCCCCGGGTACTTCTCCGCCTTAAAAAGGTGCTGGTAATAGTGGTGTTCAATGTTGCTTTCCCGATAGATCAGAAATCGTCCCTTCAGCCTGGGATCAGCCATGATTCCGCAGGTATGCAGGCCCTCAAACAGAATGGGATGCATGTCAGAAAGCAGATTTTTAACCAGTTTTTCAGATATTCTGCTGGCAACGATGTATGGTGTAAGGCTGAAGTTGGTCAGAAACCCCGTGCTACGAGGATAATACTGCACTGAAGTGCAGTATTTGTTGAGTTCTGAGGCAGGCTCCCGATTGTATTCAAAGCAATGCAGATGAATGCCAACGCCGGCACGATGCAATGCCCGGATCTTATAAAATACATCAATCACACCGCCATAGTTGGCCGGAAACGGGATGTCAAAAGAGATTATATGAATCGTGAGTGATGCCAATGGTCAAAAGTAAGATTTTTTCTTCGTTTTCCCAACAAAGATCAGCAGCAGCTTTAATCAGGTTCTGCCTGTAGGTGGCCATTTGTTTTCCATTCATCAGCATGGAGTCAATTTTGGTTGCAAGTATTTCCGGATCATGACTTTCAATAAATTCGCCAATCGTGTAACGATCGATGATCGCCTTCATCTCCGGAAAGGGTGATACCAGCACGGGAACATTGGCCTGGATGTAATCCAGAAATTTGTTGGGGAGGCAATAGTGGTAGTTGATACTTACATCTTTTTCGATTGAAAGCCCGAGATCAGCCATCAGTGTATATGAATGCAATTCCCGGAACGGAATCTCTCCGAGAAACCTGACTTTCCCTGAAAGATCATGGTCCAAAGTCATCGTTTTTAATGCCTGGAATATGTCCCCTGTTCCTGCAATTACGAGGATGGCGTCGGTTTTTAAATATTTCATTGACAGGATTGCCTCCTCAATTCCACGGTCGATATTTACAGCGCCCTGGTAGAGGATGATTTTCTGATCTTCCCTGATGCTTAATGATGATTTGCCCGCGGCTCCACCCTGCGGTTTTCGGAACGGAACATTGCGCACAACCTCAATTCGGTTGCCATATTCGGCTGCATACAAGTCAGCCACTGACTTGTTCACTGCAACAACACAGCCTAATTTCGGAAAGATCAGGTCTTCGATCAATTTCCATGTTCGGGCGACCGATTTTCGGCCGACAAGTTCCGGAACACCCCGGAAATACTCATGGCAGTCATGCAAATGCCTGACCTTTGCATTTTGCAATTTGCTATCTGCATTTTGCACTTTAGTAAAAGGGTATTTTATGCCCTCAGCCAGATAATTTGCCGGAAGGGTGTCCAGGTCATTAGACACAATCAAATCATACTTATGAACGAGGAGCAAAAGAAACAACCTCACATTGTATTCGGCATAAAACAGGGGCCCCTTGTCGAAAAGCAGCTGCATCCGGTGTGTTCGGTAGGAGCGGGGTGTCAGTGTCTTGCTGTTCCTGAGCCTGCGTCCGATAAGCAACACCTCATACCCCGATTTTACCAGTGCCTGGCAGGTACGGTCAACGCGTTGATCGGTGGTGAGATCGTTGGTGACAGAGACAATGGCGACAGGCATTTGGGATTTGCGATTTTACGATTTATGATTTCATGAACAAATTTAGCTTTTTCCGCCGAACCTTCATGGATTTCATTTAATTTTGACCTTTCAAACCACCATGCATCTAGACCAGAAAGTTTCCCTTAAAACCCTGCACACCTTTGGAATGGAGGTGGAGGCGCGCTATTTTGTTGAAGCAAAGACCCATTCGGAGGTTCTGACGCTGCTAAACTATCGTCACATGATCCACATGCCGATCCTTTTTTTGGGAGGTGGCAGTAATGTGTTGTTCACCGGGGATTTTAAAGGTATTGTGATCAGGATAAACTCCAAAGGCATTGTGATCAGGGAGGAGGATCAAACGCATGTTCATGTAACAGCCGAAGCAGGAGAAAACTGGGATGAATTTGTTCAGTATTGTGTGAACCAGGGCTGGGCGGGACTGGAAAACCTCTCCATGATACCAGGCAAGGTTGGGGCCGCACCGATTCAGAATATCGGTGCCTATGGTGTTGAGGTAAAGGATTCCATCGAATCGGTTCAGGTAGTTGATATCAGTACCGGGAAGCAACGTCGTTTTACAAACGCCGAATGTCAGTTCGGATACCGGGACAGCATTTTTAAACGGGAACTCAAAGGGAAAGTCATCATTCTCAACGTCACATTCAGGCTAAGGAAGATTGATGAGTCACATGATGAAAGAATCAGCGGATTACAAGGTGACAAAGTTGCTGAAAGATCCCTGCTCAGGCTTGATTACGGAGATATCCGCGAAGAACTGGAGAACATGGGAGCGACTGTGCCGACGATCCGGAGTGTACGGGAGGCGGTTTGCAACATCCGCCGAAGGAAATTGCCCGACCCGGCTGAGATTGGCAATGCCGGCAGCTTTTTTAAAAACCCGGTGATTGACAGGGAGAAGATGGAGTTGCTTCAGCCTGTTTTTCCCGGAATGCCGTTCTATCCTCAATCCCCGGCATCGCAATCTTTCAAGATCCCTGCTGCCTGGCTCATTGATCAGTGCGGCTGGAAAGGATATCGCAGCGGCGATGCAGGGGTTCATACGGCCCAGCCTTTGGTCCTGGTAAACTATGGCAATTCAACCGGTCTGCAGGTTCTCTCTCTTGCAAACCAGATCATGGATTCTGTATATCAAAAATTCGGAATAAACCTTGAACCTGAGGTGAATGTGATCAGCTGATCCACCAGGATGTAAGGCAAACCCTTACAGGAAAATCAGACTTTCCCTTACAAAATAAATCGTGTTTATCGATTGGTTTTTCAATGATTTAACTTAGGTTTACAAGTTGTTTTATTAGGTAAATATGGCACTGAGAAACTACTAACAGGAAGTTGACATGAAAACATTAAACAAAACATGGTTTTGCTATTTAATCGCAATGATATCTGTTTTAATGCTCAACAGCAGCTGCAGTAAAGAGGACAGTATTTATACTCCTGTCGTTCCGACTGTTTATACAACTGTTGAAAAAACGATCATCCCAAATACCCTTTCACCATTTCCCCCGCTGATTTATCCGTATGAAATCGGGAAATACCCTGCCTATGGATACGGAGGCTGGCAATACGGTGCAGGAATAGCATATCAGAAAAGACTCGACCTGATGCCTAAAACATATACGGGAGCATCGGTTAAAAAAGCTTCTGCCCTTTTGAGATTCTTTACCATGTCCGACATTCATCTTGTCGACGAAGAAACCCCAGCAGCAGCCGTCTATTACTCCTACATGGGGGGTGGGTCTACTTCAGGATATTCAGCATCAATGCTGCTGACAACCCAGATGCTGAATGCTGCTGTGCAAACTGTAAACGTGCTGAATAAGCACAGTCAGTTCAATTTTGGCATCTCTCTTGGAGACGACTGCGACAACACACAGTACAATGAATTAAGATGGTTCATCGATGTGCTTGACGGCAAGCTGATCAATCCTGATTCCGGGGTGAAGGACGATCCGATCCCGGGACCAAACAATGATTACCAGGATACATTCCAGGCGGAAGGGCTGAATAAATCAATTCCCTGGTACCAGACGCTCGGCAACCACGACCACTTCTGGAAGGGTTCATACCCTGTTACCGAAAGCTTCCGGCCAAGTTATACAGGGCTGAATATCATTAATTTAGATGATCCCCTGACCGGACTTGATGGCACCGGTTTTTACATGGGATCCGTTGATGGACGGACCCGTTACGCCAATATTATCGGGGCAGGTGCCACCGATAGTTTTCCAAATCCTCCGCAAGTTCTGGCAGCCGATCCTGATCGCCGATCATTGAGAAGAAACGAATGGATTAACGAATTTTTTACTACATCCTCATCGCCTGTCGGACACGGTTTCGATCAAACCAATGTAAGCACAGGATTCGCCTGCTATACCTTCGAACCAAAAATGGATGTTCCCATCAGGGTCATCGTTCTTGACGACACCCAGAGCGAGGACGATCCAAATGATGGCGGCTATGCACACAGTTCGCTCGACTGGAATCGCTTTCACTGGCTGGTCGCCGAACTTGACAAGGGCCAGAGTGAGGGGAAGCTCATGATCGTAGCAGCCCATGTTCCGGTTGGAATCGGACCCGGTTTGTGGAATCCAAATGCCCCGGTTACAGAAGATACACTGTTGTCAACGCTTCACCATTACTCCAATCTCATCCTGTGGGTCTCAGGACATCGCCACATCAGCCAGGTTACGGTACAACCATCACCTGATGCTTCCCATCCCGAGCTTGGATTTTGGGAGGTCGAAACACCCTCACTAAAGGATTTTCCCCAGCAGTTCCGCACCTTCGATGTCGTCCGCAATACCGACAATACAATTTCAATTTTTGCGACCAATGTTGATCCCATTGCCAACCCAGGTTCACTGCCGGCTTTGGCTCGTACCTATGCCATTGCATCTTTTCAACTTTTCAACTATCAGATTCCTTATTTGCCAACCGGGGATTACAATGCAGAACTCGTAAAACAACTAAGTCCTGAAATGCAGAATAAAATTAAAAACTACTGAAAAACGGTAAATAAGTAACAACTTTATTGATTGATCACAGAAGATGAAAACGGATAAATGATTTGAACCAAATTTGTATAACATGAAACGCTTCGGATTTCTATTTTCGGTTTTGATGATAGTGGCAATTGCATTCAATTGTTGTAAAAAGGAGGATAATTCAGTTCCGGCCGAACAAAAAAAATGCGCATGGGCCGCCGGTATGGTTGACAGCACAGGCTACGGCCTGATTCTTTATTCTGCTGATGGCGGCGAAAATTGGGTCAGGCAGGGACAAGGGTCCCCGTCGTTGCTTGGGGTCAATGTCATTGACATCTGGGCAGTGGATGACCAAACTGTTTGGGCTGTCGGCACAGGGAACATCATTCTGAAAACCCTGGACGGCGGCCAGACCTGGCTACAGGTTCAGGCCCCGGCAAATGATCCGGGTACGGAGTTGATGTCCTTATGTGTCGTGAATCGCACCAGTATATGGATCAGTGGTGCTGGCGGCACTGTTTATCGCTCAGCCGATAACGGAAATACCTGGACCATGTTTGACACGGCCTTCTTTCACAACGGGGGTATGCAGGGTATATGGGCAATCACACCTCAGAAAGTTTATGTTGTGGGAGGTATCGGCAATGGTCAGGCAAGAGGATTTATTGGCCGTACGTCAGATGGTGGAGCTAGCTGGGATTCTGTTTTCCCATCCGGTGACTATAACAGTAACGAGTGGATTGGCGTTGCTGCTTCCGGAAACACGATTGTTGTGTATGGCGAAAAGTCACACTACATGGTAAGTGCCGACGGGGGAACAACCTGGAGCAATGATTCAACGGCAGCGACCGGCGGCGGCGGAGGTGCTGATATCAACCACCTGATCATGCTCAACCCGGCAACATGGTGGGGAGCGCTTGATATGGGGAATATCTATCTGACCAATGATGGTGGATCTTCCTGGATACCACAGGAGACCGGTCAGGGTGGTGCATATCTTGTTGGCATCGATGCCTGGAGCAGCCAGCTTGCATTGGCTGTCGGAACCTCGGTAGCATGGCCGCCGCAAGGATCGATCCTGAAAACCTCAAACGGGGGAACAACCTGGGAAATCAAACAAAGCTACAGGGCTAATTTGAACAAAGTAACCTTCATTAAACAGTGAGTCGGATGTCTATCCTATGACTATTCTGTCCGAAGTGCCCCGATCAGGTCTGTGACAGCTTTGATTTTATGGCGTTCCATATAGGCCTCGATCCCGTCAACAATTTTAACCGAGACAGTCGGATCGATAAAATTTGCCGTACCAACCTGGATTGCAGAGGCCCCGGCCAGCATGAATTCAATGGCATCAGTGGCATTCATGATGCCGCCCAGGCCGATAATTGGTATATGTACTGCTTTATGCACCTGCCAGACCATTCGGAGTGCTACAGGTTTTATCGCAGGGCCAGATAATCCACCGGTGATTGTTGACAGAACAGGTCGCCTGCGTTCAATATCGATGGCCATTCCCAAAAGGGTGTTGATGAGCGTGATCACATCTGCACCACCATCTGCCACGGCTTTGGCCAGGTCGGTGATGCTTGTGACATTCGGGGAGAGTTTCACCATCAGCACCTTTTTGTAAACTTTGCGGACTTCTGCTGTGACTTCGGTAGCCATGGCCGGTATCGTTCCGAAGGCCATTCCTCCCAATTTCACATTGGGGCAGGATATGTTAAGCTCAATGGCAGGAATGTTCTCAAGTTCATTGATTCGTTCTGCCACCTCAACATATTCTTCAACTGTTGACCCTGAAACATTGACAATAATATGGGTGTTAAAATCTTTAATCCTTGGATAGATTTCCCTGCAAAAATGATCAACTCCCTTGTTTTGCAGTCCGACTGAGTTTAACATGCCGGTTGATGTTTCAGCCATGCGGGGATAGGCATTGCCATCCCGGTTTTTCCCGGTAACCGCCTTGACAAAAATGCCTCCCAGCCTGCCAAGGTCAATAAAGTCGCGGAACTCATCGCCATAGCCAAAAGTTCCTGAGGCGGTGGTAACGGGGTTTCTGAAGTTTAATCCTGCAATATTTACGGAGAGATCTGGCATGATTAAATGGGAAAAAGGTGAAATGGTGCAAAATCGTAAATCGTAAATCGTCCAATCGCAAATTGTATTCTTACCATGTCAGGCGGTTAATGTTAAACACCGGTCCCTCCATGCACACCCGTTCATTGCCTTTATCGGTAGGGGTGATGCAGCAGAGGCAAACACCAAATCCGCAGGCCATCGTATTTTCGAGCGAAACCTCGCACTCAATCCGGTGCATCCGTGCGATCTTTGCCACGGCTTTCATCATGGCATCCGGTCCGCAGCAATAGATCTTTTTGAAATCAAGCCGTTCGCGCTGAAACATGGAATGATCAATCACAAGGCCTTTCTCGCCTTCTGTCCCATCATCGGTGATTACGTGGACATTCCCGAATCGTGAATAGGTCTCAATTTCCGAGACCTCCTCTTTGGTCCTGAATCCCAGCAGTATGGTTGGACGAATGTTATTCTGGTTTAGAAACTGCGCCAGGAAGAGCAGGGGGGCTACACCGCATCCACCCCCAACAAGCAACACATCTTTGGTGAACGGCAATGAAAATGAGTTGCCAAGCGGGTAGATAAGATTCAGATGATCACCGGTTTTGAGTTCTGCCAGATGGCGGGTGCCTTCTCCCTTTATCTGTACCAGGAGGCGAAGGGTATTCCTGCTGTAATCAACCGAGTGAATTGAAAAGGGCCTGCGAAGAAAGGTCGAAGCAGATCCCTGAACAAGTACCTGGACAAACTGGCCAGGCAGGATCAGCGGGAATTTTTCAGGAGCCCGAAGATCAAGCAGGAAATGACGCTTGTTTAAACGTGTGACTTCAATTACCAGTAGATCCTGCACATGTTTCTTTAGCTCCATGGGTATGCGGAATTAATGCAGGTTTATTGCCTTAAATACAATGATTTAGCTTGTTATTTGGAGTCGGGTGCGACTTCTGCCGAAGGTTCGGTTTCAGACGCAGGCTCAACAACCTCTGATTCTTTGGCCTCTTCGGTGAAATCAAGGAGACCTTGTGCCAGCAGGGTGTTGTACCAGCTCACCATCTTTTTAATATCGGAAACATACACACGGTCCTGATCAAATTCCGGAACCATCCCGAGGAAAAATTTCTTCAGGGTAGCATTGTCAGATTTGTGGTCAATGGCAGGTTTTCCCTCCAGCTTTTCGTGGAAAGTTTTAAAAATTTCTTTCAGGGCAAGGTCATCTCCTGTAGTGAATACGCTGATCTCCTCCAGCGAACTCATCTTCTCGTTGGCAAAAGCAGGAAAACGCTTGTTGTCATTGAGCGATTCAACAATAACAGTATTCTTTCCCTGTGAAACGACTTTAAACAACCCGTTTTTTCCGGCAATCGACAAAATCTTACTTAAATCCATGATTTACTTATTTTGTGCAAAGATAAAAAAGAATTCGTGATTTTGAATTACATAACCCGTCATGCGTCACCTGATAATCCTGTAATTCCGATACTCCCCGACCCGCCAGCCGGTTTTCTCCTCAATAAAATGCAGAAAGGCTGTTTTTACCGAATGTCTGCTTTTTGAAGGGTCCGGGCTGAATACCCAGTTTTTTGATGCAATCCGGTTATTCATCACTTTTGGATGTGTTCCTGTAAAAGGTGAAAGAAAATCCATCGTGGAGTAATCATACGTTTCACCTTTGGATACACTTTTTTCAATCCATTTGTCTGAATGCCAGTAACGGTGAAAGGTTTGCTGCTTGGCCTGCTGGGCGGCGGGTGGTTTTACCCATCCGTAGTGATATATGCTGGCGTCGGCAGGTGCAACCATCAGTTTCATCCCGTTTTTCCTGAATCCCTGGGCATCCAGCCAGGAGCGTATTTGCTTGTCGTTGCGGATGATCCTCACCTCCCTGCGATACCAGCGGCGGGAATCGCCGATATACTGGTAAGAGCCCCAGAAATGGGTGTAGTTGAAAACCAAACCTTCCACCTCCGTGTCCGCTGACCATTTTTCCATAGAGGACCTGATCTCAGCCAGGTATTTTTCGTGAATCACCTCATCTGCCTGGATGTAGAAAGCCCAGGTACTCTCGGGAGAAATGGCATCAAAAGCTTTGTTGGTCTCTATTGCCAGAACATTTCCACCCTCACGCAGGGAGTCATCCCAAACCGTGTCGATGATCCTGATCTTCGGGTCGCCGATGGATAAAACCAGGTTACGGGTGTCATCCTCAGATTGGCCGACAGCAACAATAACTTCATCACAAACAGGCAGGATCGACCTGATCGATTCCACCACAGGGTAGTCGTATTTGATTGCATTCCGCACGAAGGTAAATCCGGAGACTTTCATTGGGTCATTGATTCAGGAGGCAATATTAAGGAACTTTCACAAATCTGACCGGATATTCCTTGATTCAGTTGATAAATTCCATTTTAAGATATATTCATATATTAGTGGGTGAATTGCCGGTAGCAAACAAACCTTAATCGAAAAATTTAAAACATTAATGGAAAGAGTAGTTAAAGTT
>CAIYJU010000104.1 GCA_903926565.1 uncultured Bacteroidales bacterium | reverse complement strand
TCGTTCCAGGTTGGCGTTTACTTTGTGAAGGTTTCCACCTCCCAGGGTATCCGCACTGTGAAGATCACAGTAACTCACTAATCCTTCATTGGATTTTCCCGAAAAGGGCTGGCCGGTTGGTCAGCCCTTTTTTTTACCCCACGCTATTCTTATCTTTGCACCATGATCTCAATTAACAACCTATCTATTCAGTTTGGCGGCGAATCACTGTTCGACCACGTTTCATTTATTATCAATGATAAAGACAGGATCGGTCTTGTCGGAAAAAATGGTGCCGGCAAATCTACCCTCCTGAAAATAATCAAGGGTCTCCAAAAATCGGATGAAGGAGATGTGATCCTTCCCGATGGTTATTCTGTTGGCTATTTACCACAGGAGATGGAACATCAGAGTGAACGGACGGTCATGGAAGAGACCATGAATGCCTTCAGTGAAGTTGTTCAGCTGGAAGGACTGATCACCGGGTACGAAAAACAGATCGGAGAACGGGACGATTATGAGTCGGAAAGCTATCATAAACTGATCAGGAAACATTCAGATGCCCTCGACAGGTATCATTTAATAGGAGGACAGGGAATCCATGTGAATATTGAGAAGGTGCTCCTGGGACTGGGATTTGAGCGTGAAGAGTTTTCCAGGAAAATGAATACCTTTAGCAGTGGCTGGCAGATGCGTGTTGAGATTGCGAAAATTCTGCTTCAAATGCATGATGTCATTCTGCTTGATGAACCGACCAACCACCTCGATATCGATTCTATTCAATGGCTTGAGGAGTTTCTTGAAAACTATAAAGGAGCTGTGGTTCTTGTTTCCCATGACCGTGCTTTTCTGGATAATGTTACCAAACGATCCATCGAGATCTCGCTGGGCAAAATTTACGATTATAAGGCCAATTATTCAGAATATGTGCTTATGCGGGAAGAGCGCATGGAGAGCCAGCTTGCAACGCACAACAATCAGCAGCGTCAGATAAGGCAGATAGAGCGTTTTGTTGAACGATTCCGCTCAAAAGCCACCAAGGCCAAGCAGGTGCAGTCACGTATCAAACTTCTTGATAAAATCGATCTCGTAGAGGTGGATATGGTGGATGAAACAGGCATCCGTTTCCGCTTTCCGCCTGCGCCCCATTCAGGAAAGATCATCCTGGAAGCATTGAAACTGTGTAAAGATTATCCGCAAAAACGGGTACTTAATGACCTCAATTTTTCGGTTATAAAAAATGACCGGATCGCTTTTGTCGGCAAGAATGGCGAAGGTAAGACCACCCTTTCCAAGGTAATTACCGGATTGGTTGATTTCACAGGTGAGCTTAAGTACGGGCATAATGTCGTCATCGGATACTATGCCCAGAACCAGAGTGACTATCTTGATCCTGAAAAAACGGTCTTTAAAACCATTGATGACATTGCCGTTGGTGATATCAGGACAAGGATTAAGGGAATTCTTGGTGGATTTTTATTCAGTGGCGACGATATTGAAAAAAAGGTGAAGGTTCTTTCCGGTGGTGAGAAGTCAAGGCTTTCACTGGCAAAATTACTCCTCACCCCGGCCAATCTCCTTATCCTGGATGAGCCGACCAACCACCTGGACATGCGTTCAAAGGATGTTCTGAAAAGTGCACTGCTTCAATATAATGGCACTTTGCTGATCGTTTCCCATGACCGTGATTTCCTCCAGGGGTTGACAAATCGTGTATTTGAATTCAGGCATGGTGTCATGAAGGAGTATATTGGCGACATTTATGATTTCCTGGAACAACGCCGGATACAATCATTGAAAGAGTTGGAGTCGGCTCAGAAAAAGTCGGGGAATTCATCTGAAAATGACCAGGTTTCCAGGAACAAAATCGACTGGGAAAAACGCAAGGAAAACGAGAAGGAGATTCGCAAGGTGAAAACCCAGATTGCCAAATGGGAGGCGGAAATCGAAAGGCTGGAAGCAGAAATCAAAGTAAAGGAAGGGATGTTGGGCTCCCCTGAGAAATTTCAGAAGCAGATCCAGGATGGAAGTCTTTATAAGGAGTATGAGGATACGAAGAGTTTACTGGAGCGGGCCATGAAGCGATGGGAGGAGCTGAATTATGAGTTGGAGATCATGGAGGGTTAACCTACCGCTCCCTGCCTAGCATCTCTTGCATTAGTTCTGTCATTTCTGTGGTTTTTACCGGATCAAATTGAAGGGATTCAAGGATTTTCATGGCCTTATCATGATGGTCTTCGATTTCGACGCGTGTGAGCTCATCGATTTTCAGTTCCCTGTAGATTTCTAAAATCCCGGCGGTTTTCTGATCTGCCGGAATCTCCTTGTCGAAATAGAAATTTGTCAGTTTTATCAGGGTATCATCTTTCGCGCATTCAAACGCCTTGAGGAACAGGAAGGTTTTTTTATTTGTTGCAATGTCACCTCCGATTGCCTTTCCAAATTTGCTGGTTTCGCCAAAAGCATCCAGAAAATCATCCTGTAACTGGAACGCCAGTCCAAGTTCAATCCCGAGTTCATATATTTTTTCCGCATCCGATTCACCGGCATGAGCAAGAATGGCCCCGAGTTTTAAACTGCAGGCAATTAAAACTGCTGTTTTAAGCCTGATCATCATCATATAATCAGGGATGGAAACATTTTGCTGGGTTTCAAAGTTCATGTCATACTGCTGCCCTTCACAAACTTTTCTGGCTGTATCGTTGAAAAGATCCAGTACCTGGGGAAGGAGCAGCGGGTCTGTTTTGGCAACATGCTGATAGGCAATTACAAACATGGTATCCCCTGAAAGAATGGCTGTATTAGTGTCCCATTTTTGATGAACGGTTGCATTACCACGCCGCAGAGGGGCGTTGTCCATGATGTCGTCATGAAGGAGTGTGAAATTGTGAAAAATTTCAACTCCCATGGCAGGATAGACGGCCTTTTCAATATCACCGCCAAAGATATCGCATGACATCAGAACAAGAACCGGTCGTAACCGTTTGCCTCCGAGCTCAAGCGTGTAAGCAATTGGCTGGTAAAGCTGCAGGGGCTCTTCATTGAACCGCGTGTCGGAAAATGCAGCTGCAATGCGAAGATGAAGTGATTTCAGAGAATGCATAGAAACGGGTAAACAGGAGGACTGTATCTTAACACTTAAAACTTAACACTTAACACTTATTAGTCTGCCAGGTTGATGAGGTACTGTCCGTAACCGCTTTTTAAAAGAGGTTGTGAGATTTTATTCAGCTGCTCCCGGTCAATAAATTTCATGCGGTAGGCAATCTCTTCGATGCATCCGATTTTAAGTCCCTGGCGGTTTTGAACCACCTCCACAAACTGGGATGCCTGTAAAAGTGATTCGAATGTTCCTGTGTCCAGCCAGGCAATTCCACGGCTTAACACGCCGACTTTAAGTTTCTCCTGCTCAAGATACCAGCGGTTCACATCGGTGATTTCGTATTCGCCGCGGGCGCTGGGTTTCATGTTTTTGGCTACTTCAATAACCGTATTGTCATAAAAGTATAAACCCGGAACGGCATAATTCGATTTGGGTTGTTTTGGTTTTTCTTCGATTGAAAGTGCCTTGTAATTCTCATCGAACTCTACGACGCCATATCGTTCCGGATCATGAACATGATAGGCAAATACAACGCCTCCGGTGGGATCATTGTTTTCATGCACTATTTGAGAAAGACCATTGCCGAAGAAAATGTTGTCGCCAAGAACCAGGGCAACTTTTTCCTTACCGATAAATGGTTCCCCGATCACGAATGCCTGGGCCAACCCGTTTGGAACTGCCTGCTCTGCATATGAGAAAGAACAGCCCAATGTTTTCCCGTCTCCCAGGAGGAGTTTGAAGTGTGGCAGGTCGTGGGGCGTTGAGATGATGAGGATTTCGTTTATTCCGGCCATCATCAGCACCGACAGCGGATAGTAAATCATCGGTTTGTCATAAATCGGCATCAGTTGTTTGCTGACAGCGAGGGTCAATGGGTGCAGTCGGGTACCGGAGCCTCCTGCTAAAATAATTCCTTTCATGGGCGAAGTGTTACAAACAGTGGTGTAAAGTTAACAAACAAACTTAATTATTAACGGGCAGGTTCCCCAATTATTTTCCTAAAATATCTGCCTCATCCTCAGGTAACTCATTGTCTGAACCCTCATCATAGATATCCACCAGCGGCTCTTCAAATGCTTTTGTCGTACTCCAGTTGTCAAGGGTAAGAAGCATGGCCGGCAGTACAAACATGTTGAGCAATCCTGCAACCAGCAGGGTAAATGAGATCAGAAAACCAAGGGCCTGTGTTCCACCGAAGGTGGAGAGCATGAAAATTCCGAACCCGAAAAACAGCACGGTGGAGGAGTAGATCATGCTGTAACCGGTTTCGCGCAGGGCGGAAATTACCGAGGAGGGGATGTCATGGTTTGTATGTTTCAACTGCAACCGGTAACGGGAAAGGAACTGGATCGAGTTGTCAACCGAAATTCCAAGGGCTATGCTGAAGATCAGGATTGTAGAAGGTTTGATCGGGATGCCGGTAAAGCCCATCAGGGCGGCAGTCATGAGTTGCGGAATCAGGTTCGGGATCAGGGAAATAAGGATCATCCGCCATGAAGTAAACAGGAAGGCGAGTAACAGTGCAATGATGACGACTGCCAGGGCAATGCTCTCCCACAGGTTACGGATCAGGAAGTTGGTCCCCTTTAAAAAGACCACACTGGTTCCGGTGATGGTGACGTTGTATTTTGCAGGATTGAAGATGGAGTCAATCGTCGGTTTCAGCGTTTGCTGAATGCTGTCGATCTGCACCGTTCCAACGTTGGCCATCTGAACACTGATTCGTGTTACCTGGTATGCAGAGTCTATGAAATTGTCAAGAAGTGAGCGCTTTTTTGATTTGAATGACGGAATATAATCTGCCATGAACGCAAGCTCATTGGAGTTTGGCAATTCATAAAATTGAGGATCCCCGGCATAAAAAGCCTGTTTGGCAGTCTTGATTACTTCAACGATGGACAATGGTTTTGACAGCTCCTTATACATTCTCAGGCTGTCCTGGAGACGGTCGATTTTCTTCAGTGTGGCCAGGTTCAGGACCCCTTTTTTCTTTTTTGTATCCACCACGATCTCAAGCGGCATGATCCCCTTGAAATTCTTTTCAAAGAACATCATATCGATGTAAATCGGATCACGTTTTGAGATATCATCGACAATGGTACCACTTGTTTTCAAACGCAGTGTACCGGCAACACCGATTAAAATACATACCGCCATCGCGATATAGATGGGGCGGCGATAGTGTGTAACCCAATATACAGCCTTGTCTATCAGTGATTTGGCGAGACTTGCCTCGATGTGTTTGGTATACCTGGCTTTGGGAGGCGGGAGAAAGCTGAAAAAGATCGGTACCAGGGTGAGCGAAAGAGCGTAGATAACCATGATACTAAGTGACGCAATCAGTCCGAATTCAACCAGCAGCGCATTGTTGGTGATGGTAAATGCTGCAAACCCTGCAGCGGTTGCTGCATTCGTCAGCAGGTTGGCGGCCCCGATGCGCTGGATTACTCTCGATAATGCCTTGGCCTGGTTGCGGTGAAGACTGTACTCATAATGGTACTTGTTCAGGATGAAGATGCAGTTTTCCACTGCGATTACAATAACCAGCGGGGGAATGATGGAGGTGAGCATGGTTATTTTATACCCGAACAGGGCCATCAGGCCAAGGGCCCAAAGTACGCTGATGATCATAATAACGGCGGGAAAAATAACTGCTTTTGCCGACCGGAAGAAAATCAGGAGGAATAAAGCGCTTACCAGCAGTGCCAGGATGATGAAGAGTTTGAGCTCATTCTGCAATTTTGCGGCAATCAGGGTCCGGATGTAGGGGAGTCCTGAAAAATGCACCTCAACTTTTGACTTCTCCGCAAACCGGTCAATGGTGGTTTTAATGTCACTGATCAGCCTGTCCCGTTCTTTTGAATCGATCGTTTTTTTGTCAAGCGTGAGGGCCATCAGGTAGGCCGAGGTGGATTTATTGTATATCAATTCGCTGTAAAACGGCAAATCGTAAATGAGTCTTCTGATCGAGTCGAGTTTTTGCTGACTCTGAGGCTTGACGGGAGAGATGGGAATAAATTCAAATTTTTTCAGAGAATCATTTTTCACGAGGGTGTACAGCCTGGTTACCGAAAGGACTTCAGAAACACCTTTGATTTTTTTTAATGAATCGGTGAGGTCATAAACGGCATTAAAATGAGGAAGAAGGAAAAAATCCTTATCAACCAGGCCGACAAACATAATTGAACCATCCTGCCCAAATTGTTGGATAAACTGCTGATAATGAATGTTAGTGGAGTCTTTGTCAGGTAAAATGCTTGCGCTTTCATACTGAATACTGACTTGTGTTGCCTTATAGCCCATGAAGGCTGTCATCATCGTAATTACGATTAAAATCGTAATTCTGTTCCGTAAAATGGTCTTAACCAGAAAATTCCACACAAAAGTTCAATTAGCGTGCAAAAGTACAAAATCCTGATGGAAAATCGTAAATTTGCCGTCTCTAAGCGAAAACAAAATGAAACACGAACACAAACTCTTCCAGGGAAAAACACTGGCGATTTTATCCGGCGGTGGAGACACACCTGCCATCAATTCAAGCATCGAAGCCATCAGAAACCGCGCTTCATTGCTGGGTTTTAAAGTTTATGGAGTCCTCCAGGGATGGAAAGGGCTTCTGGGTGACGGAAATGTGGTGGATCTGACCCACCAGCCGTATGACGGATATTATGGCGGCACAGCGCTTCGGTCGAGCCGTACCAACCCGTTCCCTTCAAAGAAAAATCCCGAAAGCCGGGTTCCGCAGGTGTTGCGCAATTTTGAGCGGTATAAGATTGATGTACTGGTCACCATTGGCGGCGACGATACAAATGGCGCAGCCAAACGCTTGTTCGAAACAGAAGGCATCCCGGTGATCGGTTTCCCGAAAACCATCGATAATGATCTGCGCACCCGGACCATTCATCATTATAACGGCAAGGATATTGAGGCGGTCATGTGCCCCGGATTTCCTTCTGCGGCACAGTCGATGATGGAATTCACCGCAAACCTCAAAACCACGGCCGAATCTCATTCACGCATCCTGGTGATGGAGGTGATGGGACGTGATGCCGGCTGGCTTACAGGAACCGCCATTTTTGGAGGTGCTTCCCTTGGCCTCATTCCCGAATTTGAGATAACAAAAGAACGCAAAGAGGTCTTCTTTGAAACCGTAAAGGAGGCATATATGAGTTCAAAAAAGAAATTTCTTGTCATCCCTGTTTCTGAAGGAACCCGCTGGTATGATGAAAAATCCGGCAAGGTGGATGTGGTATATGCAAGTTCTGAATTGGATGAGTACGGACATCCCCGGTTTGGCGGTGTAAGCGGAAGCATCGCTTCCGAGATCAGCCTCCGCCTCGGTGTTGAAGCCCGTGCGCAGATTTCCGGTTATTATCCCCGTTCAGGGCATTGCCGCCATTATGACCGTCGTCTCACCGCAACTCTTGCCGATAAGGTCGTTGATTTGCTGCTCAGGGAAGAGTATGGCCAGATGCCTGTGATGAAAAAGATCGTTCCAAATGCCGAACTTGAAGAGTTCAATACCACGTCCATCGACATGGGCGCAGTGGGAAACAAACCGTTATCAGAAGATTATTACGACATTAACAAGTTTGCATTTACAGATGCATACAGGGATTTTCTGTCGAATATTCTTGGTAAGCCCGACTGTGAAGACTTCCGGTATGATTTCCCGGTGGTAATACCCTAAGCCAGCACCAGCTGGACCGTATTCCTGCTTCTCAGTTCCATCATAATTTTCCGGCCACCTGCGATCCTGGTTACCGCCTCATCAGAATAGTGACGTATGGTAAATAGTTCGAGCCCTTTGTTGTAGCGGGTTTCGTAATCTTTACCCAGGTATTCGATCAGCGGGGTGATTTTCTGTGGGTCAGCATCCACGCAAATGGAGAAGCTGATTGCTGAATTCTGCATCACGTTCACTTTCACCCTGAAGTCAGAAAGAATCCTGAAAATCTCACTGAGATTTTCCTCCAGGATGAATGAAAAGTCGCGTGGAGAGATGGAGATCAGCAACTGGTTTTGCTTACGGATATAGACAGGTGTTTGAATTTTCCATTCACGCATGTTTTTAACTGACGTTCCCGGGAGTGACAGATCAACGAATGATCTGACCTTTAACTCAATGTTGGCATTTTCAAGCGGTTTGATTGTTTTCGGATGGATTACACTGGCTCCGTAATAGGCCAGTTCGATGGCTTCCCGGTAGGAGAGGGTCGTGAGGCAAACAGAATCGGGCATCCATTTCGGGTCGGCATTCATGACCCCCGGAACATCTTTCCAGATCGTCATCTCTGTTGCATGCAGGCACCATGCAAAAATTGCTGCCGAAAAATCGGAACCTTCGCGGCCAAGGGTGGTGGTGTTTCCCATGGCGTCACTGCCGATAAAACCCTGTGACAGCGCGATCGCACCTGGTTTTGTTTGCGACCGGAAATATTCAAGAATCACATTTTGAATCCGGGCTTCCGTTACTTTCCAATCGACTTTCGCATCCCTGAAGGTTGAATCTGTTCGGATCAATTCACGTACATCGAATAACCGGCAGGCACATCCTGTAAAAACCAGGTAATGATAAAGGATGGCGGATGAGATCAGCTCGCCGTAACTGACAATCTGATCATATTCAAAGTCGTATTCGCGTGGTTCAGAATTAAAAAGGTGACCCTTCCGGATATACCCGCGGAGCTGGTTGAAAAGCGAATCAACTTCGCCAAAAACCACATGGTTTTTATCTTCAAAAAGATCGTTTAAAATAGAAAAGTGAAAATCACGAAGTTTCTGATATGAACTTACCACTTCCAAAGGATCATCATCCAGGTAGTTTTGCAGAAGGACCTCGAGAGCATTGGTGGTTTTACCCATGGCTGAAACCACCACCATCAGCGGTGATGCGGAGAACTTTTTAAGAATTCCCGCCACATTTTTTATTCCTGCGGCGCTGTTCACTGCAGCACCGCCGAATTTGAAAACATTGATGTACATACCGCAAAAGTAGCGAAAAAGAAAGATTGAATTCGCCGGAATTTCCTAAATTTGTCTTCTAAAATCAACTGCTATGAAATTCAAGACACTAACTGAGTTCATTATTGAACAACAATCGGAATATCCCCAGGCTTCAGGGGAGTTGTCGCGTTTACTGAACGACATCGGAATTGCCGCCAAATTTGTTAACCGGGAAGTCAACCGCGCCGGACTGGGCGAGGTAATGGGGTATGCCGGGGAGGTGAATGTACAGGGAGAGGATCAGAAAAAACTTGACGTTTATGCGAATGATCAGTTCATCGCCGCCCTGAAATCGGGAGGACAATGTTGTGCCATCGGTTCAGAGGAAAATGAGGATATCATCATTCTCGACAGCGATATTTCAAAGCATGGAAAGTATGTTGTAGCCATGGATCCCCTTGATGGCTCCTCCAACATTGAGTCGAATGTCTCAATCGGCACACTTTTTTCAATTTACCGTCGGCGCACCGTCCGGGGTACCGCAACCCTCGAAGACTTTATGCAGCCCGGCCGCAACCAGATCGCAGCAGGCTATATTATTTATGGCTCTTCCACCATGCTTGTTTACACAACAGGTTACGGAGTCAACGGTTTTACGCTGGATCCCTCCGTGGGCCTTTTTATTTTGAGCCACCCCGACATGAAATACCCGGAGCATGGGAGCATCTATTCCGTGAATGAGGCCAATTACTTCTCTTTCCCGGAAGGCGTAAGGCAATATATCCATTACTGCCAGGAAGAGGACAAGGAGACACACCGGCCATATTCCACAAGATATATCGGCTCGATGGTGGCTGATATTCACCGGAATATGATCAGGGGCGGGGTATTCCTCTATCCGGGAACCACCAAAAACAGAAAGGGCAAGCTCAGGTTGCTCTATGAATGCAACCCGGTGGCTTTCCTTGCAGAGCAGGCCGGAGGTAAGGCATCGGACGGATTCCGCCGTATTCTTGACATTCAGCCTACGAGCCTCCATGAACGCACACCATTGTTTGTCGGACCAACTTCTATGGTGGAAAAGGCCGAGCAACTGATGAAGCAACACTCAATCGATTTTAAAATCGGTTAACACAGATTGAAACCTGCTGACCTTTTAGCCCTTTTTAAAGTTCATCCCCTTGTTGAGGGGATTGTTGGGCATTTTGGGAGGGAGGGGACCAAACGTTTTCGTCTTCATTTGCAGGGCCTTGTCGGCTCTTCCCGTTCACTCGTCACGGCAGCGGTTTTTGAATCGACCTCGCAGACACACCTGGTTTTATTACCGGATAAGGAGTCGGCAGCCTACTTTTTCAATGATCTGCAGCAGATTCTCGGGGACCGTGTTTACTACTTTCCTTCCTCTTTCAAGCGTGGCTTTCAAACGGGGATCAAGGATAACCAGGGATTGCTTTCGCGTACAGAAGTGTTGAACCATCTCAACAGCCGTGCAAGGAAGTTCATCGTGGTGAGCTACCCCGAAGCCGTATCTGAGAAGGTGGTCAACAAGAAGTTTCTTGAGAAAAACACACTGAAACTCTCGGTTGGGGAGCAGGTTAATATGGATTTCATCCTTGACCTGCTTCTTGAATACGAATTCGATCGTGCCGACTTTGTGACCGAACCCGGGCAATTCTCATTAAGGGGTGGAATTATCGATGTTTATTCCTTTAGCAGTGACCATCCTTTCAGAATTGAATTTGCCGGCGACAAAGTGGGTTCCATCAGGTCGTTTGACCCGTCGAGCCAGCTCTCCATCCAGATCATGCAGGAAATCAGCATTGTACCTGATATTCGTGTGAATGCGGATAAGAAAATTGAATATGAATCAATTTTTGCTTTTCTTCCGGAAAAAGCGGTAATCTGGCTCGAAGATGCTGCATCCATGGCCCATCAGATCGCTAAGCAGCCCGACTCTGAATTACTTGTTCATGGCAGTGAATTTCTGAAATCACTGCTGGATTTTACCACCTTTGAATTCGGGCAGCAATTTTATTTTAAAACCGGTCAGCCTGTTGTTTTCAACACCACACCCCAACCTTCCTTCAATAAAAACTTCGACCTTCTTCTGAAAGACCTTCATATGAATGAAGAAGGCGGGTTTCAGAATATCCTGTTGGCAGACAATCCAAAGCAGGCTGAAAGATTACAGAGCATTTTTGAGGACATTGAGGCAAAACAGCCGGGTCACGTGTCACGCGTCGCGCGTCGCGACATAACCACAACCCTCAACTTCTCCCTTCACGAAGGCTTCATCGATAAAGACCTTAAAATTGCCTGCTATACCGACCATCAGATCTTCGAACGCTACCATAAGTTCCACCTCCGGGATGGCTACACCTCCAAGGAGGCCCTGACGCTGAAAGATTTGTATGATCTGCGCCCGGGAGATTATGTGACCCATATCGATCACGGTGTTGGCCGGTTCGACGGACTGGAAAAGATCATCAACAACGGCAAGGAGCAGGAGGCGATCAGGCTGATTTATAAGAATGAGGACCTGCTTTATGTAAGTATTCATTCGTTGCACCGGATTTCCAAGTACATCGGTAAGGAAGGGACGGCTCCCTCCATGAACAGGCTGGGATCGGATGTATGGAATAAACTGAAGAATAAAACAAAGAGCAGGGTCAAGGACATTGCCAAGGAGCTGATCAAACTTTATGCTGAGAGGCGTGCGGCTCCGGGGCTTGCCTGCGCACCGGATACCTATCTCCAGGCTGAACTGGAGGCTTCGTTTATTTATGAAGACACGCCTGATCAGATCAAGGCGACGGTTGATATCAAAAAGGATCTTGAAGAGACCTACCCGATGGACCGGCTGATATGCGGAGATGTCGGATTTGGCAAAACGGAAATCGCCATCCGCGCGGCATTTAAAGTAGTGACTGAAAGCAAGCAGGTCGCTGTCCTTGTTCCCACAACCATCCTGGCGCTGCAGCATTACAAGACATTTTCTGACCGGCTGAAGGCGTTTCCCTGCCGTGTCGATTACATCAACCGCTTTAAATCAGCCAAAGAACAAAAGCAACTGCTCCTCGACCTGGAGGATGGGAAGATCGACATCCTGATCGGCACCCATCGCCTGCTCAGCAAGGATATCACGTTTCACGACCTGGGCCTGCTCATCGTGGATGAAGAGCAGAAATTCGGTGTCGGGGCCAAGGAGAAGATGAAGATGATGCGGGTGAATGTGGATACACTTACGCTGACAGCGACACCCATCCCGCGGACACTGCAGTTTTCACTGATGGGCGCCCGCGACCTCTCCATCATCAACACCCCGCCGCCAAACAGGTACCCGGTGCAAACAGAAATCTATCCCTTCGGGGAGGAGGTGATCAAAGAGGCCATTACGTATGAGGTTCAGCGGGGCGGGCAGGTGTTTTTTGTCACCACCAGGATACTCAACATCATGGACATCTCTGTGATGATCCAGCGGATGGTGCCTGGCGTTAAAGTTGCGGTGGCCCATGGTCAGATGGAGGGACACAAGCTTGAAAAGATCATGCTGGAGTTCATCGAGGGTGAGTATGATGTGCTCATAGCCACAACAATCATTGAGTCCGGTCTGGATATCTCGAATGTGAACACCATCATCATCAATGATGCACATCACTACGGACTCAGCGACCTGCATCAGCTGCGCGGAAGGGTAGGGCGTTCCAACAAAAAAGCGTTTTGTTACCTGCTGGCGCCGCCCATGTCGTCGCTTACCGACGAAGCTCGTAAACGTCTGCGAGCCATTGAAGAGTTTGCCGACCTTGGCAGTGGCTTTAACATCGCCATGCGCGACCTTGACATCCGTGGTGCGGGAAACATCCTCGGCGCGGAACAAAGCGGGTTTATCTCTGAAATCGGGTATGAAATGTATCAGAAAATCCTGGACGAGGCGCTGCTGGAGTTAAAAGAGACCGACTTTAAGGATCTCTACCCCTCGGAAGGACCTGTTAAATATGTCAGGGATTGTGTGATTGAGACCGACCTGGAGATCCTCATACCTGATTATTATATCACCAATATTACTGAAAGACTGAATCTTTATAAAGAGCTGGACTCCATTGAAACCGAAGAGAACCTGATGAAGTTCATGGAACGGATGATCGACCGGTTCGGGCCTGTTCCCAAACAAACCATCACGCTGCTGCATACGATCAGGCTGCGCTGGCTTGCAAGAAGTATCGGATTCGAAAAACTTGTCCTTCGGAATCAAAGACTGACAGCCTATTTCATCAACAATCCCGAATCCGGTTATTTCCAGTCCGACCAGTTTACATTCATCCTCGAATTCATGAAAATCAATCCGAAATGGTGTAAAATGACCGAGGAAAGAAACAAGCTTTTTATGACCTTTCACGATGTGCACGGAATCAGCGATGCTATTGGTAAACTGGAACCGTTCCAAATTTCAAAAGTTACTAACATTTAACAATTCTTTTTGCCCGCCAGCCCTAACTTTTATTAATTTTGTTTCTGATATTACGGATAGTAACCCTTTAAACCAAACATATGAAAAAACTTGTACTCTTTTTTGCTGCCTTGATGTCTGCAGGCGCCATTTATGCACAAACTGACTGTGTTGACATTATTATATCAGAATATGTCGAAGGTTGGTATAATAATAAAGCTCTTGAGCTTTACAATCCTACGAATTCAGCAATTACACTTGATGGTACATACCGGTTGATTCGTTTTGACAATGGCAGTACAACGTCTGATCAAAATCCCCTTTACGTTCTTCCACTGGTTGGTACCATCAATCCCTACAAGGTGTTGGTTATGGTACAAGACACAACCAAGCCAGGACAGGATACCATGGTAGCTCCGGCCCTGCGTAAAAAAGCTACTTGGTGTGCACCTTACGATTACGGTGGAACAACCCCGGGCGGGAACGTCGTTTTCTGGAATGGCGATGATGCCATTTCATTGCAGAAAAAACAAACCAACGGTACATGGAAAGACATAGATATCTTTGGCGAAATCGGAGTCAGGCCTCTGGACTGGCAGGGAGGGACAACGGGAGCCTGGACAGATACCAAACCATACTGGAAAGGTACTGGCGCATATCTCACGAAAGACCAAACACTTATCAGGAAACATACGGTTAAATTTGGCATCGACCGAGTTGCCATGAGTCATTATGGTGATGAAAGTACCGGCGGTTTTCCGAACAGTTTCAATGCATTTGCCGAATACGATTCAATGCCGGCCAATTTCTTCGACAGCCTTGGTCAGCATTATTGTGACTGTAAGACATCCTCAGGAATTTCTAAACTGTCGCATGATCAAAATGTGGTGATTTTACCCAACCCCGTGACCAACAACCAGTTTACAGTTCGGGCTATGTTGCCTGTTGCATCTGTGGAAGTGGTTTCCATTGTTGGACAAACTGTGTTTTTCCGTGATTTTGCAATACGTCTGCAAGAGGTAACAGTAGTACTGAATAAACTTCCTGAAGGAGTATATCTCGTCAAAGTGAAATTTAGTGACAGCCAATCGGTTGTCAGGCGAATTATCATTCAATAGCCATGTGGATTTAATCTTCGTGCATTATTAAGGACGACAAAGACATAATTTATCTTGTCCAAAGTGACTTTTGAGACGCGGCTTGCCGCGTCTCAATTTATCATATCATTAAACCCCACTTAAATATGACAAAGCGTCTTACAGTTTTATTGCTTTCTATTCTCTTTCCTGTTCTTCTTTTTTCTCAGAAATTCATGCTGAAAGGTGTTGTTACAGATGTTAACTCGGGAGAAACCCTGATTGGTGCTACAATTCTTTATGGTGAAGGGAAAGGTGTTGTCACGGATATGGACGGTCTTTATTACATTAAGTTAGAGAAAGGAACATATCATTTAAAAGCATCCTATGTGGGCTATTTGCCCCAGGAATTAGATGTTGTGGTGCAGCAGTCGGAAGTTGTCCAGAATTTCCAATTGAAGACGCCAACCCTCACAGAGGTAGAGGTTGTTGGAGATGTTGCAAAAGCACGTGAAACTCCCGTGGCATTCTCAACGGTGCGACCGATTC
Organism: uncultured Bacteroidales bacterium; assembly: GCA_903926565.1. Lineage (GTDB taxonomy): Bacteria > Bacteroidota > Bacteroidia > Bacteroidales > FEN-979 > CAIVAT01. The sequence continues at coordinate 11,328 of CAIYJU010000104.1, read as the reverse complement.
AACTTCAGGAAGAACTGGCCAGCCGTGACATCCCGATGATCCTCAACAAAACCCCAGGCGTTTATGCCACCCGTCAAGGCGGCGGTGATGGCGATGCACGTATCAACGTGCGTGGTTTCAGTCAGCGTAATCTTGCTGTTATGATTGATGGTATTCCAGTAAATGATATGGAGAATGGATGGGTTTACTGGTCGAACTGGTTTGGCCTCGATGCTGTAACCAGGAACATACAGGTGCAACGCGGACTTGGTGCTTCAAAACTGGCTCTGCCTTCAGTCGGGGGCACGATGAACATTATTACTAAAGGGATTGATGCTAACCTTGGAGGCACCATCAAGCAGGATATTGGAAGTGATGGATACCTGCGAACATCGATCGGGGTTACAACCGGTCAGCTGAATCATGGTTGGGGAGTCACTATTGCTGGCTCATACAAACAAGGCAATGGCTGGGTTGACAATACCTGGACAAAAGGATGGTTTGGTTATGTTCGTGTGGATAAAAAACTGGGGAAAAGGCATACCCTCACATTTTCAGCCATGGGAGCCCCTCAGGAACATGCACAGCGTTCTTACCAGAAGTCTATTGCTACATTCGACAAGAACTATGCTGCCAAACTGGGGGTTGATACTTCCAGGAAAAGTCCTAACTATACAAAAAGCTGGGGCATCAAATACAACTCAAACTGGGGCTATCTGAACCGCTGGACATATGGAGCAAATGGAGAACGGGTATACCAGGATAGTGATGAACACCTTGCGCAATCTAAAAACTATTACTTCAAACCCCAGATAAGTCTGCGTGATTTCTGGAGGATTAATGATAAATTCTATTTATCAACCATCGTGTATACTTCATTTGGCAATGGTGGGGGAACCGGAACATTTACAGGCGATAAAAACGGTACACCGGGAAGTTCAACCCCTCCGCTTGATACGCTCAACGGACAAGTTAACTTCCAGACATATTATAATGACAACATGGATCCCCTTAACAAAGGGCGCTCCAGCGGCATTCTCCGCAGCAGTGTAAATAACCATTACTGGTATGGTCTGCTGTCAACTTTTACCTGGGAAATAAATTCCGAGTGGACACTTTCCGGTGGGATTGATGCCAGAACTTATCGGGGAGAACATTATGGTGAAGTGTATGATCTCCTGGGCGGGAGCTATTTTCTCAATAATTCCAACAAGAACAGGGATACCTATACCCACTTAACGGAAGGGGATAAGGTTTATTATCAAAATGATTCAAAGGTACGATGGGGCGGCATTTTTGCACAGGCTGAATGGAAAAAGGGCAACTGGTCAGCTTTTTTGAACTTTACCACCTCCCTGAGTGCTTACCAGCGGGTCGATTTTTTCAGGAAGAAAGATTTGGTTATCGACGGAAACAAATTTACCGAGGCAGTGGGTTACGGGGATATTTTCTACTATAACGGTACTCAAAGCCTGACATACATTGCAGGTGACCCGGAACCATGGACAAATGGCGATACCACATTCGTTGTAAAGCAGGTTGAGGGTAAGAAAGACACGCTGTCTATCGTAAATCCCAGTGCATATTATGTTTATTCCGACCAGGCCAAGGCTACCCAGACCGATTGGAAACTGTTTGCCGGTTTTACATTAAAAGGAGGTGCTAATTATAACATCAATGAGAACAACAATATATACATGAATCTTGGATATCTGTCAAAGGCTCCAAGATTCAGCAATGTGTTCAGCAATAATAACCAGGAGGTCCTTGGCGCCAAAAACGAAATTGTTGAAGCACTTGAGCTCGGATATAACTACAATTCAAAATCGATTTCTCTGAATGTAAACGGGTATATTACAAAGTGGAACAATCGTCCGCTTGATGCTACCCCAACATTTACTGATCCGAAAACCCAGGACACATATCCTTATAATGTAAATGGAATTGATGCTCTTCATATGGGAATTGAAATTGAATTCGGATGGAAGCCAATCCCCTCTCTCCAGTGGGATCGGGTATTGTCATGGGGTGATTGGCGATGGACATCCGGGGGGACAGCCATCATATATTCACCGGCGGGCGATTCAATCACCAGCCTGGTCTTTGACGCCAAAGGTGTTCACGTAGGTGATGCTGCTCAATTCCAATACATGGAAAGCATACGCTGGGAAATTATCAAGTACTTGTATGTGTCAGGTAGTGTTACTTTGTTTGCAAAGAACTTCTCCAGCATGGATCCTGCTTCGCTCACTCCGGTTTATATGGATGACAGCGGGAACCCGAGAGACTCCTGGCAGCTTCCTACATATTACCTTGTTGATGTAAATGCAGGTTACCGATTTGTCTTCAAACGATTCAAGTTGGATATACGTGCGACCGTGTTGAATCTTTTTGACAATGTATATATCTCCGATGCCAAGAACAATGATTCATACTCTACCAAGACGACGAATTTTGATGCAGCCTCTGCTGGTGTATTCTTCGGAATAGGTAGAACCTATAATGCCTCATTGTCATTAAGTTTCTAGAAAAAAGCACGGAGGACCAAACCCCTGAAGCGAATTTATAGTATTAATTAAATTTGAAAATAAATTAAGATGAAAAAAATAGCATTATCTATATTAAGTCTGATCATCCTGGGAATCCAGGGTTATTCTCAGGCCAACATTGCTGCGGCCAGAGCGATGCCGGAAGGTTCAACCGTTACCATCCGTGCTGTCGTAACCAATGGCTCTGAATTGGGCATTATCCGCTACATGCAGGATGCCACTGGTGGCATTGCTGCATATGGCAGCATTGTGAGCTCGATTGAACGCGGCGATTCTGTGCTTGTGACCGGTGTGACAAAAAACTACAATTTTTTGCTTGAGCTTGATCCTGTAAACTCTATCGTTGCCATCGCGCCAAAACCATCACCCGTGCCGATTATCATCACACCAGGCCAGATGAAGGAGCAATATGAAGCCATGCTGGTTAAAATGGTTAAAGTAACATTTGCCAGCGGAGGTGGAGTTTTCGCCGGCAATACCAACTACAATGTTACTGCAAATGGCGAAACATGCCAGGTACGCGTAAACACTGCTTCAAACCTTGTTGGACAGATCATTCCCACCAGCGCTGTTACGATCATCGGTCTTTGTTCCCAGTTCTCATTTACTAGTGCAACGAGTGGCTACCAGTTGTTGCTTCGTGATAAAAATGACATCATCAATTCCAGCTCCATTGTCTTTACAACTCCACTTGCTGTTTCAAATATCACAACCAGTTCGATGTCGTTTGCCTGGAATACAAATATTGCCGGAACCACTGAACTGTATTATGGGCTGACACCTCAGCTGGAACTTGGGCACCTCAGCGTTGCCGGTACCGGAACGGCACATTCGATGAACATCACAGGTCGTAATCCTTCTGATCTGCTATATGTACAGGCTTTTTCTGTTGCTGCAACCGACACAGGATTCTCCGGGCTGAAAACATTTATTACCCAATCTGTCTCCACCGGAAACATCAAAACCTATTTTACACGTCCGGTTGATACTACAGTAGCCAACGGCCCAAAGGCCATTCAGATATACCGTGCCGTGGATGATACCTGTATCGCCTACATCGGCCGAGCAAAACAGTCGATAGATATCTCCATATACAATTTTAATTTGGAAGGCATAAGCAACATTGCCAATGCGTTAAATGCAGCCTATGCCAGAGGTGTCAAAGTAAGAATTGTTACCGACGGGGGTACCAATAATTCGGCAATTCCATCACTTGTTGCCGGTGTCGGAAAAATCGGTCGTCCGGTAACCACCGGCATCATGCACAATAAATTCATGGTAATCGATGGTCAGTCAACCAACCCGAACGATCCGATCGTATGGACCGGCTCATGCAACTGGACCGACCAGAATATCAACACCGATGCCAACAACATCCTCTTTATCCAGGATGCCAGTCTGGCAAAAGTATATACCCTCGAGTTTAATGAAATGTTTGGTTCAACCACAACCATACCAAATGCAGCCAATGCTAAATTCGGACCTGCAAAAGCAGACAATACCCCGCATGAACTGATCATCGGAGGTAAACGGGTTGAGGTCTACTTCAGCCCGAGCGATGGGGTAAATCAGCAGATTGTGAACCATATTGCCACTGCCGACAACGATATTGAAGTGGGTACGATGCTCATCACCCGCAAAATTATCAGCGATGCGATTATCGCCCGTAAGAATGCAGGGGTCACTTCCAAGGTGATCATCTCCAACCGCGCAACCTCAGACGCCACCGTTATTGCCAATTTGCAGGCATCGCTTGGAAGCAACTTCAAAGAATATCACGAACAGGGGCTGCTTCACAGCAAAGCCATGATCATTGACCAATCCGGAACACCATCAGATCCGTTTGTTTGGACAGGTTCACACAACTGGAGTGATGCCGCTAATGTGAGCAATGACGAGAATTCAATTGTGATCCACGATGCAGCCATCTGTAACCTCTTTTACCAGGAGTTCAAATACCGTTTTGATAAGGCAATTCCGCTGAGTGATCAACCTGTGCTTGACCTGGGTCCTGACCAGACAGTTAACGGTGGAGATACCGTAACGCTGGATGCCGGTCAGTTTACAAGTTATGTGTGGTCAACTGGTGATATGACCCAAATCATCAAGGTTGATTCTTCAGGCACCGGGTTTGGTGTTAAGAAAATATACTGCAGGGCAACGAATACGTATGGAACCCAGTCAGATACTGTACGTATCACCTTTAAGGCATTTGGTCCCGGAATCGGTGAGCAAAATTCCCTGATTTCAAAAATGTCGGTGTATCCAAACCCTGCAACTGCTGACTTTTCGGTAGGATTCTCCGCCACCCGCTCTGAACCCGTCAGTCTTGAGCTGATGAGTTTCGACGGCCGTATCGTATGGCAACTGCAAACAACCACACGGCCGGGGATCAATACGATCCGGGTGCCCGATGTTAACGCATCCAAAGGCCTTTACCTGGTTCGCATGAAAACTGACCAGGGAGACCTTGGACGCAAACTGATTATCAAATAGAGAGAAATAGGGGCATGGTGCAATACCAGGCCCCTTTTTTCGTTTAATCAAAAATATTTATTTACGTTAAAAGAACCGTTTTGTGTCTGATTGCCTGGTAATCATCCCAACATACAATGAAAAGGACAACATAGAGCGCATCCTTCGCAAGGTTTTTTCATTGCCAAAGGCAATGGATGTGCTTATTGTGGAAGATAACTCTCCGGATGGAACGGCATCCATCGTTAAATCGCTTATGACCGAGTTTCCCGACCGCCTTTTTATCGAAGAGCGGAAGGGGAAACTTGGATTGGGAACCGCCTATATCCATGGTTTTAAATGGGCACTGAATCGAAACTATGAATTCGTTTTCGAAATGGATGCCGATTTTTCTCATAATCCCGACGATCTTTTCAGGCTCTATGATGCTGCTAAAAACAAGGGAGGCGATCTCGTAATCGGTTCGCGGTACATCACCGGGGTGAACGTAGTAAACTGGCCAATGGGCCGGGTCCTGATGTCGTACGTTGCATCAATTTATGTGCGTTTTGTTACGCGGATGAAAGTCATGGATACCACGGCCGGCTTCAAATGCTACACCCGAAAAGTACTTGAAACCATTGACCTGGATAAAGTTCGCTTTACAGGCTATGCATTTCAGATCGAGATGAAATATACCGCATGGAAACTTGGATTCAACATTGTAGAGGTTCCCATCATTTTTACTGATCGTACCATGGGAGAGTCAAAAATGAGTAAAGGAATTTTCAAGGAGGCAGTTCTGGGTGTCATCAGCATGAGGTGGAGAAGTTTTTTTACGACCTACAAACCCCGCCAGAACTGAATTTATGTCAGCGCAAAGGCGCGAAGGCGCTAATTTGGTTGATATAAGCAAGATCTCAAAACAATTTTTTTTTGTGTCTTCGCGTCTTCGCGGTGATAGAATGCATATAACAAATGACAAACCCCTATTACATCCACAATGCCCTGATTGTTAACGAGGGTAAAAGGTTTTCCGGAGGCCTTTTTCTCCGGGATGGGCTGATTGAAGAGATATTTCGTGGAAATGCACCCGCTGATTTCCCGTTTCCCGCCGATGTGATAAAAATCGATGCAAAGCAGAAGTATTTGCTGCCTGGTGTGATTGATGACCACGTACATTTCAGGGAACCAGGGCTGACCGAAAAGGGAGATATCCATACCGAAAGCAGGGCTGCCATTGCAGGCGGAGTTACCTCCTACATGGAGATGCCAAATACCTTTCCCAATGCGACCACGCTGGGGATCCTGGAAGAGAAATTTGCACTTGCTTCCGAGAAATCACTGGCCAACTACTCCTTCTTTCTCGGAGCAACGAACAATAATATTACCGAGCTGGAATCGGCTGATCCCGGCCTGATATGCGGCGTTAAACTTTTCATGGGCGCTTCTACCGGAAACATGCTGGTGGATGATCCTGAGGCACTGCAGGCCATCTTTGAGAGATCCCCGCTGCTTATCGTTGTTCATGCAGAAGAGGAGTCGATTGTTCAGCGAAACCTGGGTGAATTCCAATCCCGATATGGCGATGGAATTCCGGCATCAGCACACCCCCTTATCAGAACAGGGGAGGCTTGTTTCATCTCCTCTGAAAAAGCAGTCAACCTGGCATTGAAACATCATTCACGGCTTCACCTCGCACATTTGTCAACAGCTAAGGAACTTGACCTTTTACAGAATGATATCCCTTTGGCTGAGAAAATGATAACCGGTGAGGTATGCGTTCATCATCTCTGGTTTGATGACCGTGATTACCGGGATCTCGGATCGCTGATTAAATGGAATCCCGCGATCAAAGGGTCAAAAGACAGGGAAGGACTCTTTGCAGGGTTGCTGAACAATAAAATAGATCTCATCGCAACCGATCATGCCCCGCATCTGAAAGGGCAGAAGGATAATCCTTATAAAAGTTGTCCGTCAGGTGGTCCGCTGATACAGCATGCACTGGTGGCAATGTTCGGCTTTTTTCAGCTTGGAAAGATCTCAGTTGAAACAATCGTTGAGAAAATGTGTCATGCTCCGGCCACCCTTTATAGAATCAGCAACAGGGGCTTTATCCGCAACGGTTATGCGGCTGACCTGGTGCTGGTCGATACCGATGATCCGTGGACCGTTGCGCCGGAGAATATTTTATATAAATGCGGGTGGTCCCCTTTTGAGGGAGTGACGTTCAAATCGCGCGTTGTGCAAACCTGGGTGAACGGGAACCTGGTGTATGACCAGGGAAATTTTGATGAGTCGGTGAAAGGAGAGCGGTTGGTGTTTAGTGGACCCCATCCCCCCGACCCCCTTCCCCAAAAAGGGGAGGGATGGCACTTTTGATTATCAAGCATATATCTTTGAAAAGCCCGTTAACAGTGAATAGTAGTTCACAATTGTTACATGATGTTACAGCATGTTAATAACTTTTACTGACAAGTTTGTCAGGTATTTTGACAGTTCGTATCTTTGCGCTGACAAATTATTCCCCCAAAGATATGGCTTCAATAATCTTCTATCCTGACAAGGAAAAGAATGAAAAATCTCTTTTACTTCTTTCATTTACTTTTAATCATGCGCGTTTACGACTTTCGACAGGATTGCATGTTCCCAAAAACGATTGGGATCAGCAGGCTCAGAAGGCAAAACCGGCAAAGGACTATAGCGAGGTCAACACTCGGTTGCGGGAAACTGCCAACTTTTTTCTTGATAAATACGATGAACTTTTTCCAAAAGGTAAAAAATTAACAAAGGAGGAAGTTAATGAGAAATCGGCAGAAATGGTTAATGAATTTAAAGTATTTACTGGCAGAAAAAAAGCTGTTGATGCTACCGGAATTTCTCTTTTATCCTTTTTTGAAATTTTTCAACAAAGATATAAAAACAAGATAAGCCCGGGTCATTTACAACAATATACCAGTCTTAAGAAGCAACTTGAAGCTTTCCAAACAAAAAAAGAATTCCATATTGATTTTTCCACAATCGGTAAAGATTTCTATATCCAGTTTACCGACTATTTAAAGGCAATCGGTTTAAAACCAAACTCCATTGGTTCTTATATAAAAAAATTGAAAAGGCTGATGAATGAAGCTGTTGAAGATAAATTGACCACAAACCAGGACCACCATAAGCGAGATTTCAAGATTATTTCGGAAGATGTGGATACCGTATACCTAAATGAAAATGAAATCAAGGCGCTTTATGAAATGCCCATTGAACTACAATCTCAAAGAAACATCCGTGACATCTTTGTAATCAACTGCTATACCGGGCTTCGACATTCAGACTGGTCGAAAGTTTCTAACGAACATATACACGAAGGAAATTTGTATATAAGAACGCAAAAAACGAATGAACCGGTAATTCTGCCCATTAAACCATTGGTATGGGAAATCCTCAAGAGATATGGAACTCTCCAAGTCCCTCATATCAGACAAACAAATGATGCGATGAAACTGATTGGGCAAAAAGCACATGATGAGAAAATTAGCAAAGGTGACCTTAAAAAATGGCTGGTGATCAGAACTCATACAGCAAGACGGTCTTTTGCCACAAATGCGTATCTGGCAGGCATACCAATGCGAGACATTATGCAAATTACCGGCCATCGGACAACGGAATCCTTTTTAAGGTATATCAGGGTCACAAAACTGGAAACGGCACAGAAACTAAAGGATCACCCATTCTTCAGTTAGAACGCCAACTGAATTTTATTCCGCCACTTTTTGTTCTTCATTTATCGGCTGTTTTGCAAATCTTTCCAAAAGCATCAACCCAAACATCCCCCCAGTGAATGAAATGACCATCACGAAAATTTCCATACTGATTTCCACCCCATTCACGCTTTTGTAGATCATGTAGGTCAGCATGAGCAATCCCCAATAACCGGCTGCAGCTTTACGGCTGGCGGCACCTGCCTGATCCTCAAAGAATCCTGCAGCCCATATAAAAAACGACTTTACCATGTTGCAATTGCTATTCGTTTCCATGTGTTCGTTGCTACGCAAACGTAGATAAAAGTGGCATCCCAGCATATATCCCCCTGGTTGCCGGTTGTGGTTGAAGTAGCAATGGTTTTGGCTGTCCTTAATCGGATTTTATCACCTACAATATCAAGGAACGTAGTGGGTAATGATGCTGTGTTTGCAGGGGAGATGCCAAAATATCCAACTTCATTCATGTAGTAATTATTCTGCGTGCCGTTCTTATTGGTAGATGAAAATGTCATCATAGATGAAGGGAAACTACTTCCTGTATTCATTGCTGAATCAACAATTACAGCACCAAAATTAGAAGTGTTTGTAAATACGCCTCTTAATCTTCCCTGCCATATAAAATTACCCATTGCTGACCAGGAAGGAACATTGGTAGGTATAGCCATTGTTCCACCTGCATGCCTGAAATTAATGTATGGTGCCGACGCATCATTGTAACCGGTAATCATTATCTGCGGTTGGTAAATGAAATTGGAGTTAAGCGAAAATGATCCATTCCCTGCTATTCTTGCTACTTCCAATAATGGATTATGCGTTGTGCCTCCTCCTGTTGCTGCTCTTTGGGACAGGTTGAAAACAGCATCAGAACCTGAATTGCCAGTGCCTAATCCACCATTGAAAATGATGTTCCCACCGGCTTTGTTAGCATAACCATTCAAGCAATTGCCTGCTTCCATTGTCAAACTGGAACCTGGAACTGCGGTATTGGTATTTTGATTTACAGATATTTTCTTTGCAGCTGATCCTTCAAAATTGATTGCGTTGGTCATGGTAGCAGTGCCAATTCCAATGTTTCCCATGATTTGGATGTTTTTTGTGTGAAGGCTATCAGCATAATAACCTTTCCCCCAGGGGAAGTTCGCACTTCCAAGGTTTACATAAGGTTGTGTAGGCGCAGATCCTCCCATTTTCCCGATAAAAGCCTTTCGTTCACCTGTATTATCAAAGATGCCAACCTGGTAATTATAAGCCGGAGGATTGTTATAGTAGTAAAAATAGGAACCATCCGCTGCAGAAGCATAAACAGAATGATTGGAAATATTACCCCCACCCGGGCCGGGAGTTGTACCGTCTGACCATATCCCTGAAATCACAGAATTCCCTGCAGCAGCAGTAATTCTGGATATGTAACTGCCGGTGGACTTAAAGTCATTGATGTTGGTGGTTCCGGAAACATCAAGGGTATAAGTCGGGTTTGTAAGACCAATGCCACACTTACCGGAAGGAAGATAAATCAAGCCTGATCCATCAATCCATTGACTTGATACCTTGGAGTTAAAAGTTGTAAAATCTTTAAAACTGAGATAGCCGTTTTCACTTTCGGAAGCTCGCAATATTTGAAGTTCAGGTTCGGTTCCACCGGAACATTGAAGTGGCAAAATTGCAGAAACAGATTTTACCCTCCCAAAAAAGATGTTGAAATTCTCTTTTGAAAGGTAGCCATCTGTAACTTCATCTGATATTGGCATCGAAATAACCGGTGTCATTCCACCAGTTGAAACAACCGGGGCTGTTGCAGTTACCGAAGTAACATAGGTGCCGGTATGCGAATGGTTGCCCCTGGCAGAAGTTGTGTTGGTAGTTCCGAAGCCGGGAAACGATGTGTAGTTGTACCCGTTAAACATGAATGTCTGGGCGGCAAAGGAGCAACTTGAAACTGTTCCGCCATCAACAAAGGCGATGGTTTTGAAGGTGTGTACCTGGGCAGTGGCAAATTGCAGTAAACAGGCTGTGAATAATAACAAAACGATTTTTTTCATAGAGGTATGGTTTTAGGAATATGGAACTGCTATTGCATTGATGGTGGCATCCACAAGGGTTTTGATAGAAATACAATCAGCTGATTTGTTCATCAGCATTACTTCAACCGGATTTCCGGAAGCATCAAAGCCATTGATGGTAAATGTGTAGTATAAATTGGGGAAAGCAACATTCCAGGTTAATTCAACTTCGAAATTTGCTTCAACAAAAGCATGAATCTCCCTGAATGTTTGTGAAGCAATGGATGTCTTTAATTGCTCGATGTAATCAAGTAGCTTCATTTCTGCAGCTTCATGATCACCGACCAGTACCTTTTGACCTGACGGCCGGCCGGTAAGGGCAGCAATTATGGTTTCTAAAACTTCTTCGTAGGTTATCATTTACTCGTAGTCCTCACTGTAATCGTCTGAATATGCGCGGTTGATAAATACCAGAGGCTTAATCAGGAACTTTGAAAAAAAAAATCTCTGTGCGCCCGGTCATAGTTGATCTCAATATCATAGAGATACTCGCCATCCTTGAAATACTGTTTCATTTTGTCATTGGTGATA
>CAIYJU010000103.1 GCA_903926565.1 uncultured Bacteroidales bacterium | reverse complement strand
ATTACAAGCTGTTCCCAGGCGGTTTGGATTATAGATCACATCCAGTGAGTCTCTTTTTGAAGCCAGGCTGTTGGTCCGGGATAAATAGATTCGCCCGTCAGGCGCCAATTGCATGGCATTCATGCGGACGCCTGCGACTGAGTCAACAATTACCGGATTGTTAAACCCTCCAGCCAGGTCAAACTGATAAATACATGTAGGTTTCTCAGGAATTGAAATTCCAAGATAAACGAGTACCGTCGCATACAATTTTTTACTGTCCGGCGAAAATTCGATGCCATAAGGACTGATAGCAGGTTTTGTTACAACATAAGATTTAGGATTTGTAATAACTCCTGTTGCATTATTAAAATCGAACAACTCGACCAATTTATCGTCAGGAATGGCGAGTGCAATTCTGCTGCCATCCGGGGAGCACTTCATATAACCGACAGCATTGTTTTTGCCGGGTTCTGTACCATGTGCTGAATGTGCTGAACCTACAGCAGAAACTACGGGGGCAGCAATTCCGGCATTTGTGACGAGATAGGCATAAAACTCATTTGATTCCCATTTATGGGCAATGACCCATATTCCACTGTGATCACGGTTCGCTACTGCAGTAATTTTCTGACAAACCGGGATAAGAAGTTGCTTATTGAGTACCGAAGAAATAGCATCCCCGGAATCACTGCGCAGTTTCATGTCAATAATAGTATAAGTCAACCCTTTTGTCGGAACAGCCGGATTATAGCTGATCATGCCGATGGTGAAGATATAATACAACGACTCATCCCCCGGCCAGGGTACAATGATGCAGGGTTGTGTGACACCCGGGTTTCCATCCAGTCCGGTTGCGTTTGGCATGATGGAATAAGTATAATCGATCACAGTTCTGCCGTTGGTATAGAACCGGAAGTTACCCAAGCTGTCACATATGGAGGCAGTCGCCTGCATGGCATTAATAACATTCTGATTGGTAAGTGCAGTTGCGGTACCTGTCCGAAAATCAATCCCGGCCTTTTCACCAAAGTACCAAACCTCTGCCTGCTTTTGTGATCTGGGACAATTACTTTTATACCAGGTTGTTTGCCCATGGGAAACAAAGACCAAAAGGAGTAACAGAAAAGACAAGAAGCATTGCCCTAACCATGCAGCCGCAAGTTTATTAATTCTCTTTTTCGGCACTATTCGATTACGAGCTTTTCAATGTGAGTAAAGGATGAACTGTTAACTCTGACAAGATAGATCCCTTTGGTCAGACCGGATAAATCTAAATTGCAGGAGGTTGTCCCATTTTCCGACCCCGGAAATGTAAAATCACGCAGGGTCTTACCCAAGGTGGTTAGCAACGTACCGGTAGCTTTTCCGACGATCCCATCAACACTGATTCTTGCAGATTCCCTGGCAGGATTTGGCGTAATATGAATTGGGCTTGGAACATGGATATCACCGATCCCTGTGCAGGCATCAAATGAAAAAAACACATTAATGCTGCTGTTTGATTTACATCCATTCTCATTGATTACCTCCACAGAATAAGTCTGGTTGTCATAACCGATTCCCGTTGTCCCGAAAGTTATGTTTCTGGCAGTAGATCCATTCGACCAAAGGTATGTAGAGCCGATATTTCCTGCATCCAGCTTTACCGTGTCATAAATACAAACTGTCGTATCTGCAGGTCCAAGATGGATTACTGGTTCAGGGTAAATTGCAACCGTGGTACTTCCGAGGGTATTATTATACTGATCGAACACTGCAACCTGGTAAGTTGTAGTGACCAATGGCTGAACCATTGGTTCAGGGAGATTGGAAGAGAAACCAGGGGGTATCGAACTCCATGAATAATCATAAAACCCGACATTACCGCCTCCTGCTGATGCATGCAACCGGGTGGAGTCACCACGACAGATAGAGTCGGGTGTTGCTACAGGATTTACATTCAGAGGGCCTCCTGTTACTTCGATGGACACATTGGCATTATTATCGCTGATACAATTTGTAATCAGGTCGGTTGCTACCAGGGAAAACACTGTTGTTGAGGTCAGATTAACTGTTTTTGGATTCTGCAAACCGGCATTGATGAGTTTGTCAGCCGGGGTCCAGCTGAAATAGTAGTTACTGTTCCCGTTCAAAACGCTTCCATTGAGGAATGTATAGGTGCCATACGGAATTGATTTTGAAACACCGGCATCTGCAAGAGGCAAAGGTATCACCGTCACTGTAACGGAAGCATTTGTTGTATTATATCCGTCAAAGGCGGCTACCTGGTATGTGGAAGTGATTGTGGGTGCAATCGTTGGATTTTGCAAAGTGGATGTAAACCCATTTGGGCCGGTCCACTGGTAGGTATAACTCCCAGCCCCTCCCGACCCAAATGCCTGAATCTGGGCAGAGGCCCCATAACAGATTGCAGAAGGGTTTGCAACTGCATTTACAGCAAGAGGTCCTCCCGCGATATTTACGGTTACCATGTCGGTTGACTGGCAGTTGGCTGAATCGTCTTTGACGGTAAGTGTAAAAACCTGTGATGAAAAGAGGTTGACAGTTTGAGGATTTTGGACGCTGTCGTTGATAAGTTTCGAAGAAGGCGACCACTTATAATGATAAGCACCACTTCCGGCAACACATCGCCCATGCAATGTGGTGGTTACCCCGTTTAAAATGGTGGTATCATTACCTGCATTTGCCAGGGGATGATATACATGCACGACAGTAGTAGAAGTATCACTGCTGGGTTGTCCTCCAACAATCACACCAAGGAAATATTCACCTGAATTTGCCGTAGTGGCATTGGGAATTGTGGGATTCTGCAATGAGGAAGAAAAGCCTGCCGGCCCCCACCAGTGATAGGTAGCGCCTGAAATTGACTGAGCAGTGAACTGCAGTGTTTGTCCCGAACAAACCGGACTGTTGCTAACAGCTGCCGGAGGTAATATAGAGCAATCTGTCGTGCCTGTTCCTCCTGTCTGCTGGAAGATGATGTTACAAGGCTGGTTCGAGAAATTTGTTATGATAAGCATATAATACTGACCGGTCAAACCATTTGGAATGTTGCAGGTCTCGTAGGAGAGAGTCGAGTAACTGCAGGAGACGATTTTGGGCTGCGTGAGCAGTCCGCAACAATCCTGAGAAGTAAAAGGACCCCAGCAACAAAAATCAATATCTTTTGATGGCTCGCTGTGCATCTGAATGAGAATATTGCCAGGATTGTCAACCTTCATGTAATACCATGCAGGATTGGGCCTTGTTAAAAGGCAGTCATAAAAAGGGCCGATTTGCCCCGGTGGCGTATTAACTCCTGCAGGAAAAGAATACAATGTTCCTGTACAGAAAGGTGCTGCGGTCTGGCAAGTACTGTTACTTCCTCCCCCGCCCTGCTGGGCGATGGAAACACTTCCCGTCAGAATCAACAAAATAAAAAGATACCAGTGTTTTTTCATTACTGCATCATGTTATTTATATTTATCATTGTCTTTCAACCACTCTGACTTTTGATTATCAGGCCATGAATTTGATATGCCAGCCACTCTAATGTTCAATTCATCAAAGACCTTTAGTACATCAACTTCATTGTATTTTTCATTAGACATGAAACAAACTTTATCTTTTGTAACAGACGGGTCAATGTTAATGAGTTCCGTTGCAGAAAAACTTAGGTTTAAGAAATAGACCCGATCGAACCGCGCAGGAAGTTTTGAGAAATCAAGAAGAAAATAGTTATTTACATCAGCCTTTAGAATTTTTGCAGCAAACTTCCCCTTGAAGTCGAAATTTTCATATTTTGTTATAAATGCAGGATCGTCGGGTTGAATTCCAAAAGATTGCGCACAGACACTCAAATTTGCAATGAAAATCAGGGTGAAAAACAAAATCCGTATCATCACTTTTACGTTAAGGAGTACATTTCTTCGGGTAACAAAAGTTCACCATTTCTCTTTTCAAAGCCTGAATAACCCGGGTTAAATCAGTATGTTTCAATTGTTAATGATGAGAATAATGGTAACACTTTACAAAATTACAATAAAAAAACAAAAAACTCATTGAAAATTAAAATGTTGGGTTCTGAATCTCACAAACCGGAAGCGAGGATGTCGATTATATGTATCGTTTGTATGGGCAGGTTGTGTTTATCGATATATGCCTGTTGATTCATCAGGCACGACGAGTCGGTCGAGACAATATATTCTGCACCGGTTTCAATAGCACGTTGAACCTTTTGTTCAGCCATGGCCGAGGATATTGGTTCGAATTTCGCTGAGAATGTACCTCCAAAACCGCAGCATACCTCATTTTCTTTCATTTCGCGTAACTCCAGTCCCCTGACGTGTGACAAGAGTCGCCTGGGTTCATCCTTCAGGTTATACTCCCTGAGGGCCGCACAGGAATCATGGTAGGTTACTACATGAGGGAAAGTAGCCCCAACATCTTCAATTTTCAGTTCATTGACGAGGAAATCTGTAAATTCAAAAATATTTTTCTTAAGCTGCTTATATTCAAGATGATATGCAGTGTTGTGAAAAAGCCAGCCATAATAGTTCCTGATGAAACCAATACAAGAGGCAGAAGGACCTACAACGGGTCTGTCATTCGGGAAATCTTTCAGGAACTTCTCCCCCATTTTTTTTGCTTCATCCCAAAAGCCACTGTTGAAGGCCATCTGGCCACAACAAGTTTGGTTTGCATTATAATTTACGGCGATATCAAGTTTTTCCAGAACTTTTACCATGTTCATTCCGGTACCAGGATATACCTGATCAACAAAACAGGGAATAAATATATCAACTAACAAAATAGGAAATGCTTTTTGAAACTACTGAAAATTCAGTTCTCAAAAGTAAGGAATTATGAGATTACTTGGGTGTATCCCTGAAAAAAGTTATTGCTTAATTTCAAGGACAAAAATATAGCCGAGCTGGTTTCAGCAAAACAGCAAGATGAATCTTATACAAAAAAAGGCTGACTGTTTTAATCAATCCAAACGCTGGCAGAGACATCCCAGTCACAGCGAATGATCACCCCCCACTGGCCATCGCCAATGGCTACTTCCAGTGGATCATCAAGGTGTATGGTATAGGGACCTTTAACCACAGAACCATTATCTTTTACAACCCAAACTTTCGCAAATACTTGTCCCGGCCAGGTGGAACTGGAAGAGATAACCACTTCCATCTCACGCTTTTCACGACCAGGTGTTCCATGCATATTGCTTTCCTGAAATCCAGTATTGAGTGATGTCAGCGGACAATTGTAACTGGGAATCGGGTGAATTTGAACCTGTTGTGCCAACAAACTGTTTAACCCGGCAAAGAGAATGAAAACTGCGATAAAAGTTACTTTTTTCATACGGTTGGTTTTTGATTATTAAACTAATTGATTGGGGGATACGTGAATTTCAAAGTTAGGTTACACCCCTAACAACCGCAATAGAGGTATTCCATAAATTCACACTGAGGAAAACCCCTATCAACCAAAAATGTCAAAAACGCAACATGCAGTATTTTAATTATTTAAAATATATTAAGGAGGGCATTTTGATCACCGCAATGACGAGAAAACTGGCGGACATTTACAGTAAACCTGCCTATGGCAAGGTTTCATGTTGATAAAAATTGATAAAAAGCGGGGAGGTAAAATCAAGCGTGTACGATCAGATAATACCCTTTTCAAGTAAGATTTTCACAAGCTCGGCATTATTTTTCGCATCACAACGTTCGCGGACATGCTTAAGGGTCTTTTCCACAGTAGAAACGCTTGTCTTTTTCGCATCGGCAATTTGCTGCTGGGTAAGTCCGGATGATAGCAGAATAACGAGTTCCTGCTGATTTGGTGTCAGGTGGTACTTCTGTCCCGACAATACAGTTGCCAGTTTCTTCTCATAATCAGGCTCTACGAGTCCTGAAAATACGATCTGACCGCGAATAACCTTTTCAAGCGTGGATTTAATCTCCGCTTTATTTGTACTTTTCAGCAGATAGGCCATAACGCCGGCTTCGAACATCTTGCGCTGCCAGGATGAGGTATCCTCCGAAGTGAAAATCACGATTGGTTTTCCGTGGAATTTTTCCTTCAATTTCTTGACATTCATCAGCGGGTGTGCATCAGGCAACCACAGGTCAAGGAGAAAGATATCAAACGTGTCGGTATCTGCTTTCAGAACGGCCTCATCAACACTGAACGCATTATCTGTAATTTCAATCCCATCCCGGGATGGTCGAAAAAGATTCTTTAATCCTGTAACGATCACCGGATGGTCTTCAATGACAAAGAGTCGGATCATAACTGGTCATTTAACTTTTAGTGATATTTTTTAACCCAATGGGAAAACAGATTTCCCACACAGTTCCTTTCCCTGGCGACGACAATAAAACTGCCTGCCCGCTTACCAATTTTGCCCTTTCATAAATATTCGAAATCCCCATACTGGGTTTCTCTTGCGCTCCTGCTGTAAAACCGGGTCCGTCGTCTGAATACATCAGCATGAGTTTCCCGTTTTCAGAATAAATTTTCAACTTCACCTGGCTACCTTTCGCATATTTCCCGGCATTGGTGAGCAGTTCCTGGGTGATTCTGTAAAAGTGAAGAACAATCTCATTGGGCAAGTCGGGAAAATCATCAGAAATCTCAACATCAATCTTCATCTTTGATAATTTCTGCATGTCCTCACACAAACCATTAATCATTTCATTAAAAGTAAAGTGTTCGATCATGGCCCGGTTCATACGATGTGAGATCTGCCGGATACTGGACCCAAGTTCCTTGATCCGGGTTTTGATCAGTTCCTTGACCTCAGGATCCGGGAAATCGATATTTTCTATTGCCCCTGAAATCCCCAAAACCAATTGCCCGGTCAGATCGTGCAGTTCCCTGGCGGTCCTTCCTTTTTCAGTCTCCTCCATTTCGATGACCTTTTTGGCGGAACCAATTTGTTCTTTTTGGAATTTCGCACGGTTACGTTGTTGCATAATAAGCATGGTGAATACCGAGCCAACGATCAGGAGGAGTGCTATAGAAAGCCACAATTCGGTTTGCTGCAGCCGGTTTCGCTGAACCAGCAACTCCTTCTCCTCATTTTGAATAATCAACTCCTTGTTTTTCAGCTCCAGTAAAGCAGCAAGCAAACGTACCTGTTCTGACCCTTTCTGCCGGTTATCTATATCCCTGGCTTTCATCGCTTTCCGTTGTAATTCCCAGGCTTTTTTAAAATCGCCTTTCTGAACACAAACATCGGCATAGGTGTCATAAAGTGAAGCCAGCCAATCATTGTCTTTAAATTCAACCGCAACAGGAATCGCCTTATCTCTTAAGCAGGCTTCAGCTCTCAGAACATCCTTTTTATCAAGATAACTGTATGCCATGTTGTTATAGGCACCAAAAAGAAGCTTTGGCAAATTGGATTTAAGGGCAAGTGACAGGGCTTTTTCATAATAGAACAGGGCGGAGTCAGGATTCTTATTCTGAAACCCGATGTTGGTGAAAATATAAGCCATTTCTTCTTCTACACCATTGACCATACTCAGATAGTGCAATGCCTCTTTTTGCAGCTCAATTGACTTAACAGTATCCTTTTCAAACGGGTTTCGCGCAAGATTACCCATGGCCACCCCCATTTGTTTATACATGGTATCATTGCGAGCAACTTTGAGCGCAGATTCATACATTTCACGTGCACTTGGATAATCATGTACATTGCATTTGATGTTGCCAAGTGCAATGTATGCATTTGATAATCCCTCGGGATCTTTGACCGATTCAGCCAAAAAGATCGAGGAATCAAGCAGTGACATGGCTGTTTTGTAATCATAGGCCGCGCTGTACAAACTGGCAAGATTATAATATATGTGTACTTTTTGCTTAACAAGGTTGCCGCTGTCAGCAATATGCAAGGCAAGTGTTAAGTAATAGTAGCTTGAATCCTTCTGGTTTTGAAGAAAGGCTTTGCCTATCCATCTGTAGGCATCTACAAGGTCGGTACCTGAATTTGTTTTCTGTGCAATCTCCAGCGCCATTTTTGCATATTTAACAGAGAGCGGGTTGTTGCTGACTTTGGTTCTTTCAACCAACATTCCCAGTGCTTTAAGCGTATCACCTGCAGAACCCTGAATTGTGGATTCAACAGGGGTTGCAGTCAGAGGTGAGCAGAACCATCCGGGAATAAGTGTTCCGAGAATTAGTATTATAAATAAAATAATTCTTGGCTGATTCAACATATTTCTTTCTATTGACCTTATTTAAAGCAACTTAGCAAAAAGCAAATAAAGCCATCCCTTTTCGAAAGCTTTATTTATGAGAAGTTCAAAGGTAAGGATAAATCAATTGAAATGGTGATTTCAATTTAAACCGGGGCATATTTAGTATCGGGTTTATCTCTGATTGGTATGATGCCAGCCATGTCGCCAAGTACATTTACGAGATCAGAACCCGCAGGAACAACGATTTTGGAATTGTCTTTCAGAGATGTTTCAAGCGCCTGAATTTTACGCAGCACCTGGGCATTGCCGATAAAGTATTTCTCTGCTGCTTCATTGACGAGGGCAATGGCCTGTGCTTCTCCTTCAGCCCGAAGAATCTGGCCTTGCTTCACCCCTTCCGCACGTCGGATCTCTGCCCGCTTCTCACCGTCTGCCTTTGTTTCTGCAGCGGTAGCGTAGTCAACTGCAGCAATTTTTTCATTTTCAGCCTTCACAATTTTATTCATGGTTTCCTGAACATCTTTCGGAGGGTCAATTTCCTTTAATTCGGTCCTGATGATCTGAATACCCCAGCTCTTGGTCTCATCCAGCAAGGTTCCATGAAGCTCCTTATTTATTTTGCCCCGTTCGCTGTTGGCTGATTTTAAGGTCATTGTACCAATGATGTTACGCAGGGTGGTACGCGCAAGATTAACGATCTGATATTCAATACTATTAACATTGTACTGGGAATTTTTCACACTCTCTTCATCATTTGTGATTTTAAAATACACCTGTGCATCCACCTTGGCATTCAGATTATCATTGGTGATGATCT
>CAIYJU010000102.1 GCA_903926565.1 uncultured Bacteroidales bacterium | reverse complement strand
TTAAACAAGCTCATGATGAAATTTTAAAGCTTAAAAAGGCTGTGGAAAATTCCGGAGAAGCAGTTTTTATTACAGACCTTAACGGAATAATTACTTATGTCAATCCTGAATTCACCAATTTATATGGTTACACATCCGATGAAATAATTGGTAAAGTGACCCCCCGGATTTTGAAAAGCGGGGTTATGAATGAAGAAAACTATAAATATTTCTGGAACGAACTGCTTAATAATCATGCTGTAAATGGCGAGTTAATCAATAAATCCAGGGATGGAAGGTTCCTGAATATCGAAGGGTCTGCTAATTCTATCCTGAACGACCAGAACGAAATAATTGGTTTCCTTGCCATTCAGCGAAATATCACAGAACGTAAACTGGCAGATGAACTATTGGAAGAAAGCAAGGAGAAGTACCGCGGGCTAAGCGAAGCATCGTTTGAGTCTATTTTTATTTCGGAAAATGGAATTTGTATTGAACAGAACCACACTGCTGAGAAAGTATTTGGCTATACCAACGAAGAAGCTATAGGCAGACCCGGAACTGAATGGATTGTGCCTGAAGACAGGGAGATGGTCATCGGAAATATTCTCTCAGGGTATGACGAACCATATGAAGCGGTTGCATTAAGGAAAAACGGTACAACCTTCCCCTGCATGTTATTTGCAAAGATGATGCACTATAAAGGAAGAACCGTGAGGGTTACATCTTTAAGTGATATCACGGATCGTAAGCGGATGGAAGCATCGATCAACCGGCAGTTGACTTTTTCTAATGCACTGAATGATATTGCAGGAGTGATAATTTCAACGGATGACAGCAATGCCATTATAGAAAAAACTAATTCCATTTTGGGTGAAACTCTGGCTGTTGATCGCTGTTTGATTTATGATGTTGATTTTTCCAGGAATCAATTAGCTGCCTCCAGCGAATGGTTGAATGCTGAATACCCTGACATTAAATCTACAAAGGGAGTTTATCCGATTGATATGTTTAGCAGCGGTTTAAATGAAATGAGAAGAACCGGCCATTATTATATCAGTCATTCCGATGATGTCAATCCTCTTCTTATCCCTGATAATTCGGATAAAGTACTGCATGGTGAAATGGAAATTAAAAGCGGCCTGTGGTATCCGTTTAGTTTTTCAGCCGATGGCTACTACTTGTTGGTTCTTAATGAAACACGTCAAAAAAGAGAATTTATTAAGGAAGAAGTTGATTTCCTCAATTCCGCCAGTAAACAAGTTGGTCTTGCTTTAGAAAAAATTAATCTCCTGGAAGAGAGAAAGGTAGCAAGTGAAAAGGTCAAAGCAAGCGAACAACGGTTCAGGAATGTACTGCAGGATGTTAAGAATATTGCTGTTCAGGGATATTCGGTGGATGGAACTACCCAGTATTGGAATAAGGCTTCCGAACTGTTATATGGATTCACTGCACAGGAGGCAATTGGCCGCAGTCTTCTTGATTTAATTATCCCATCTGAAATGCATGATCATGTTAATGGGGCAATACAGTGGATGATAGAGACCGGGCAGGCGATACCTTCTTCTGAGCTTTCACTGCAACGAAAAGATGGCTCACGTGTTTCGGTTTATTCGCACCATACTCTGGTGCAAATTCCAGGTCAGGGTGCCGAATTGTTCTGCATTGATATTGACCTTACCGAGCGCAAGCTGGCGGAAGAGAAGATTCTTGAATTAAACAGAGATTTGGAACTGCGGGTACACCAGCGGACAGCAGAATTGGAAGCAGCCATTAAAGAACTGGAAACATTTTCTTATTCGGTCTCACATGATCTCAAGGCGCCATTACGCCATATCAGCGGGTTAATCAACATTCTACTGGAGGATAAATCAAAAATAATGACTTCAGAAGGACTTGGCTACCTGGATATTATTTCCGCTTCCGCTTCGGATATGGGGAAATTGATTGACGGAATACTTAACTTCTCCAGGCTGAACGCAATTGAATTGCAAAAAAAGCGCATCTGTTCATCAGAGATGGTTCAGGAGGCTATCAAATTTTTTGATTCGGATATTCAAAACAGAATAATCACATTCAA
Organism: uncultured Bacteroidales bacterium; assembly: GCA_903926565.1. Taxonomy (GTDB): domain Bacteria; phylum Bacteroidota; class Bacteroidia; order Bacteroidales; family FEN-979; genus CAIVAT01. The sequence goes on along the minus strand of CAIYJU010000102.1, from coordinate 43,392 downwards.
AGTAACACAACTTCCTGATATTTTTGGTGACGAAGAACTTCTCAGGCAGGTATGGATCAACCTGATATCGAATGCAATCAAATATACCATGAAAAAGCAGGAAGCCATTATCGAGATTGGCAGTGTTTCTGGTGATGGTGAGGAAACTTTTTTTGTAAAAGATAATGGTGCCGGTTTCAATATGAAGCATGCGGATAAACTGTTTGGAGTTTTCAAGCGTCTGCACCTGACAAGAGATTTTGAAGGTGTCGGGATTGGTCTGGCCAATGTAAACCGGATCGTTACCCGTCATGGGGGACATTGCCGCGCTGAAGGTGAAGTTGATACGGGTGCAGTATTTTACTTTACCCTTCCGAAACAGGTAACCCGAACAACAAATTAACTTAACCTGTTTGAATAAAAGTAACTGACTCATATTGTCCATTCATTGTGTATTTTTGTACCATGGACAACATCATAAAAAAGTATTCGAACGGTGAAGTGACAGTTGTATGGCAACCTTCCCTTTGTATTCATTCCAGGATCTGCTTTGAAAAGGCAACAGGCTTACCTGAAGTTTTTAATCCGAAGTTAAAGCCATGGATTGATATTTATGCTGCGGATACCGATCAGATCATTGCCCAGGTTAAAAAGTGCCCTACAGAGGCGTTGACCTGTTTTTTAAACGATCTGGAAAATTCAGATGATGATACCGATGAGTCTCCAGACGATCAGGCTGCTCCGGAAACAGTGGTCCAGGTGATGAAAAACGGACCGCTGCTGGTTTACGGAAACATTACTGTAAAAGATTCCGATGGAAACGAAATCCAAAAGAAAAATGTAACCTCATTTTGCCGATGCGGAATTTCGAAAACCAACCCTTACTGCGATGGTTCACACATTGGAACCAATTTTAAAGGGTAGGTAAACTATTACCAAAATTATTTCACGAAGAGACACGAAGGAATTGCGAAGTGACCCGAAGGTTACTAATCAATACTTTCGTGTCTCATCGTGTTATCATCGTGTGCCTTCGTGTGATAATTTTTTTCGAAGTATTTTAAAATTTGACACTAAAAACAAAAATAAATTTGGAAATAATAAACACTGTTTAGTATATTTGCAGCGTTAATTTATTTCTATGGGAATCACAGAACGAAAAAATAAGGAGAGGGCAGATCTCAAGGCATTGATCCTGGCTGCCGCACGGAAATTGTTTCTTGAGAAAGGCATTGGAGAAACATCCATCAGGAGCATTGCTGAAGCCATTGAATACAGCCCCGCCACAATTTATCTCTATTATCATGACAAGGATGAAATCCTGCATGATCTTCATAACCAGGGATTCCAGGAGTTGGGTGCAAGGATGAGTGTGCTTCTTGCCGTGAGTGATCCCATGGAAAGGCTCAAAGCACTTGGCAGGGTCTATATCGATTTTGCCCGGCAGAATACCGAGATGTACGACCTGATGTTCATTGCCAAAGCGCCGATGAACTATATCGAGAAACTGCAGCAACAGGAGTGGCACGAGGGTAAGCAGGCCTTTGAATTCCTTACACTGACTGTTGAAGAATGCATTTCCTCCGGTCGCTTCCATGGTCATGATGCGGCTTCACTTTCGTATGTAATATGGAGTTGTGTTCATGGCATGGTGGCCCTGGAGATACGTGACCGGTGTAAGGGTATTTCATCCGAAGACCCGGAAGTGATTTTCAAGGGAGCATTCGAGGCTTTTATTAAAGTTCTTGAGTCATTTTAGTTTTTCATTATACTAAACGGTGTTAATATAATATGTTATGATTAGTAAAATGACAAGATCAATGTTTCTGATCATCTACTTCGTGGGATTGGTTTACAGTGATTCTCTCAGTGCACAGGAGTATCTCCGGAAATCCATCGAAGAGGGGCTTGCAGGTAACCTGGTGATGAAACAAAAGAACATCAGTCTGCAGCAGAGCCTGCTGGCGCTCAAAGAGGCACGCAGCTGGTATTATCCTTCCGCGGGTTTTTCTGGCGACTATACCTGGGCCGAAGGAGGCCGTACCATTGCTTTTCCCATCGGCGACCTGCTAAACCCGGTCTATTCAACACTGAATCAACTCACCGGAACACAGAATTTCCCGCAGGTGCAGAATGCAGAGATCCAGTTGATGCCCAGGGATTTCTATGATGCCAGGATAAGGATTGCCTACCCGTTACTGAATACTGATTTACACTACAATTACAAGATTAAAAAGCAGGAAATCAAACTTGCTGAATATGAAATTGAGACCTACAAACAGGAGCTGACCCGCGAAATAGAAACGGCCTATTATAATTACTGCCTGGCGGTGGATGCCTCAAAAATATTTGAAAGCGCACTTGGATTGGTCAGGCGCAATTTGCAAGTGAACAAATCCCTGGTTGAGAACGGCAAGGGTTTGCCTGCCAGCGTGCTACGGGCTGAAAGTGAGGTCGAAGTCATTACCTCCCGGCTTCGTGAAACAGAAAATCAGCAGAAAAACGCAAGGTCGTTATTCAATTTTTTGCTGAACCGGCAACTTACGGATTCAATCATATATGAATCACTCCCATTTCCCGACGACCTGGCAAGGGCTGTTGCAGATACGCCCGTTACAGAACACCGCAGTGAATTGAACCAGCTGGGAACAGCCATCACCATCAGGCAATCGGTTCTGAGCATGAATCAGCGCTATGCAATTCCAAAGGTTAACACATTCATCGATCTTGGTTCACAGGCGTTTAACTGGCAATTCGACAATAAAAGCCGCTACCTCCTTGCAGGTTTCCAGGTCTCAGTGCCTATTTTCGAAGGTTTAAGAAACAGGGTGAAGATTTCAGCCACCAAACTTGAACTCGATAATCTTGCCATCCGGATGGAAAACACCGGGCAGCAATTCAAAGTTGCTGCCGGCGTTGCACAGAATAATCTGAGCACTGCCATCGCTAACCTTGGCTCCTCAGAAAAGCAATACCAGAGCGCAAGAGCTTACTTCAGCCTGGTCGAGAAGGGTTATACGCAGGGGATCAACAGTCTCATTGAATTTATGGACGCCCGCAACCAGCTCACTGCCTCGGAAATCCAGGTAAAACTCAACAGATATAAAGTCCTTTCAGCTTATTCCGACCTCAAACGTCAGACATCATCATCAACATTATAAAAGAAAACTCATGAAAATCAAAAGATTATACCTGTACCTTTTTCCAATGATCCTGGCAGGTTGTAACCATCCAGCCAGTGAGTCCAGGGTTGATCCGGAAGCCCCGATCCCTGTCAGGGTGATTACCCTGCAACAGCAAACAATCCATGATCCGGTTTTTGCATCCGGAAATTTTACAACCGACGATGAGACCATGCGCTCCTTTAAAACAGGGGGCATTTTGCAACGTCTCTATGTGCGGGAAGGTGACGCGGTGAAAAAGGGCCAGCTCCTTGCTGCGCTTGATCTTACCGAAATCACAGCCCATGTTTCCCAGGCCAGGCTTGCATTTGAAAAAGCCCAACGTGATTATACCCGTTTGAGTACCCTCTACCGCGACAGCGTAATCACTCTTGAGCAGTTTCAGAATGCCGGGACAGGGCTTGATATCGCCCGTGAGCAGCTGACTACAGCTAAATTTAACCAGGCATTTTCTGAGATACGTGCGACAGAAGACGGGTTTATCCTGCGGAAATTTGTTAACGAAGGCCAGATTGTTGGTCCGGGAACACCTGTATTCCAGACGAACGGGGCGGGCGACGGTAACTGGATCCTGCGCGTGGCGGTGAGTGATGGCCAGTGGAGCAGTCTTTCGCCGGGAGATTCGGCTGTCATTACATCTGACCTGCCCGGCATGCAACCAATGAAGGGAACCTTAACGAAAAAATCGGAGGGGGTTGATCCGGTCACCGGGACCTTTACACTCGATATCAAGCCAGTCAACAGTCTGAAAAACAGGGTTGCCTCAGGAATGTTTGGCAAAGCCACCATTACGCCCTCGGATGGCCGGAAAATGTGGGTCATACCTTATGAAGCCCTGCTCGATGCAGACGGGAGAAGTGGCTATGTCTTTGTGACCTCCGACCAGCAAACAGCAATCAAAACCAAAGTCTCCGTGGCAGGCATCACCCGCAATAATGTGCTGGTTGACGGGGGGCTTGAAAAGTACAGCACCCTCATCGTCAGCGGCAGCGCCTATCTGTCAGATCAATCCAGGATAAACATAATACACTGATCAACTGTTATATGAAAATTTCAGAATTAGCCATCAAAAACCCTCAGTTCACCCTTGTGATGTTCCTCATGGTGGTGGTACTTGGCATATCGACCATCCTCAGCATGCCCCGGTCTGAAGATCCTGAGCTGCAATTTCCTCAATTTCCGGTGGTTATTGTATATCCTGGAACAAGCCCCAAGGATATGGAAGAGCTTGTTGTCGATCCGCTCGAGAAAAAGATCAATGGTCTTGGAGATATCAAGCGGATTATGAGCAGCATTGGCGACGGGATCGCCATGATCAACGTCGAATATAATTACGAGAGTAACATCGAAGAAAAATACCAGGAATTGGTGAGGGAGGTCAATGGCATGCGGAAAGAGCTTCCTGAGGAGATCCTGAGCATTGATGTTCAGAAAATCACCCCTTCGAGTGTCAATGTGCTTCAGGTTGCATTGGTTTCCGAAAATGTCTCTTCAGAGAAGCTGAGAAAGAAGGCGGAAGATTTGCAGGACGAACTTGAAAAGCTGCCTGAGCTCAAAAATGTAGAGATTCATGGGCTGGAAGAACAACTTGTACGGGTCGATCTTCATCCTGAGAAGATGGCAAGGATGAATCTCCCGGTAAATGCCGTGTTTGGTGCCATCCAGAGTGAAATGTCGGCCATTCCCGGTGGCAATATTGAGGCAGGTAACAAATCCTTTAATGTCAAAACCAGCGGGAAGTTCACCAGCGTTGACGATATCCGCAATGCCATTGTTTATTCTGTTAATGGCCGGAACATCCTGATGAGTGACATTGCCGATGTATATAAGAACCTTGCCTCCTCTGATTATATTACCAGGCTCAACGGCCACCGTTGCGTATTTGTGGTTGCCGCACAAAAACCCGGAGAGAATATCACTTCAACCCAAAAAGCCTATAAACCGGTCATTGAAAAATTTAAAAAAAGTTTACCTGCTTCCATCGACCTGGTGTACCATTTCGACCAGGCTGATAATGTCAACAAGCGACTGAGCGGGCTTGGTATGGATTTCCTGATCGCCATCCTCCTGGTAGCCATCACCTTGCTGCCACTCGGATTCCGCTCGTCACTGATTGTGATGGTTTCAATCCCGCTTTCACTTGCCATGGGGATTATCCTGCTGAATCTGACCGGTTATACGCTGACCCAGCTCAGCATTGTCGGCCTTGTGGTCGCGCTGGGATTACTTGTCGACGACAGCATTGTGGTGATCGAAAACATAGAACGCTGGATGCTCATGGGGTTTAGCCGAAAAGAGTCTGTACTAAAAGCAACCAACCAGATCGGCCTGGCGGTGGTTGGCTGCACGGTGACCCTGATCATTGCCTTTATGCCACTGGCTTTTCTCCCTGAGGCTTCCGGAGATTTCATTCGCGGGCTCCCCATGGCGGTCATGATGAGCGTACTCGCCTCCATGCTGGTTTCATTGACCATCATCCCATTGCTCTCCAGCTGGATATTGAAAGAACACGATGGCCCGTCGGAGGGCAATATCTTCATGCGGGGCATGAAACGAATGTTGATCAGTGGCATATATTCCAGAACCCTTAACCATGCTTTAAATAAGCCGTGGATCACAATTGGAATTGCCACACTACTCTTCGGAGGTTCTCTTTTCCTGTTTTCAGTTGTCGGGTTCAGCCTTTTTCCTGCTTCCGAAAAGCCCCAATTCCTGGTACGTATTGTAACACCGCTCCAGTCTGGTTTGGCCTATACCGATTCTGTGACCAGAAATATTGAAAAGGAGCTGGCCGGAACTCCACAGGTAAAGTATTTTGCTTCAAATATGGGGAAAGGAAATCCACAGGTTTACTACAATGTAATACAGGCAAATCTGCGGTCTGATTTTGCGGAAATTTTCGTTCAGCTTGACCCCGGGACCTCTGCCAGCCGGAAACTCGAAATTATCGACCTGTTGCGAAAGAAATGGACCCCGTACCCGGGGGCAAAGGTGGAGGTGAAGAACTTTGAACAGGGGCCACCAGTACTTGCACCGGTAGAGGTGAGGCTATTCGGGAAAAACCTGGATACCCTTCGCAGCCTGGCAGGCCGGGTCGAACTGATGTTAAAAAGCACGACGGGTACCATGTATATAAACAACCCTGTGAGTAATCTCAAGACTGACTTGATTGTTGCTGTGAATAACGATAAAGCCCGGCAGTTGGGTGTGCCCACTGTAAACATCGGTCGCACGGTGAGGATGGCTGTTTCCGGGATCAAAGCAGGGAGGTTCACCGATGATGCCGGTACAGGTTATGATATCCTGGTAGGCACCAGGCACGACGGGCGGCCACGGCTTGATGTGTTTAACGATCTGTATGTGAACAGTTACCAGGGAACTGCTGTGCCGCTTCAGCAACTTGCCTCTTTACGTATGGAGGCTTCGCCGCTTACCATCAACCACTACAATAAGAACCGCACGGTATCCGTTACTTCCTTTGTTCAAAAGGGATTTCTGAGTGACAACGTAAACTCGGAAGTGATCAGTAAGATGAAGAAATTTACCATGCCAGCTGGTTATTCATATTCCATGGGGGGAGAATTTGAAAGCAGAAATGAGTCATTCAGTGGATTTACAGGCATCATCATTGTAGCGACTTTCCTGTTTATTGCAGTATTGATCCTGCTTTTCAAATCATTTCGCAACACATTGATCGTGCTTTCAGTAATTCCCCTGGGGCTCGTCGGTGCCATGATGGCCTTATGGCTCACCGGCAACTCGGTTTCGTTTGTTGCCATTGTCGGATTGATCGCACTGGCAGGGATTGAAGTGAAAAACACCATCCTGCTGGTCGATTTCACCAACCAGATGAGAAAGGAGGGGACGCCACTTGAAAAAGCCATCCGGGAAGCTTCTGAGATTCGTTTTCTGCCAATCGTGCTTACGTCACTTACAGCCATCGGAGGGTTGGCCCCAATTGCCATCTCAACCAACCCGCTCATCTCTCCACTGGCTATCGTCATCATTGGAGGGCTGGTCAGTTCAACGCTCCTGTCGCGGATCGTAACCCCTGTGGTGTACAAACTGATTCCGCCGGACATTGGTTAGGGGGTGTCATTCCCCATTGTGTTATTTCTTTTCGTACACACCGAAAGGTATGACCGCCCCAAAAGTCACACCCCAGCCGGGATTGTATACCCCCACCTCTTTCAACCGGCTCAGGTGATCAAAGTACTTGGTATTGGTAAGGTTGCTCCCGGAAATAAACAGGGTCCACCATTGCTTTGCCACCCTGAGTTTTGTGCCTATTGAAGCATCAAGCATGAAATATCCGGGAGTGATGGTCTCGAATGTATCAATACGATCCTGAGCAAAATGGAACTGCCCGCCGATTTCCATGTAAGGAGCTGATAAAATGCTGTGTTTAGGTGTTTTAAAGTTCCATCTTATTTTGTGAACCGTGTGAAGTGCAGGGATGAAGGGAAGGGGAGTAGCGGTTGCTTCATTTGTTCCCATGACAAAGTCGATGCTGTTGTTAAAATGCAACTGGTCAACCGGGTGAATGTCAATTTCAAGCTCAAACCCTTTTAACACAGAATTGCCTTGCACAAAACGGTAAACCCGGTAAGTTTTACCTTCCCTTGTAATCGTTTCTGCATCAACATTGCGCTGATAAATGTAGTTGGCAATGTAATTATAATACCCGCTGAAGGTGACCCCGATCCAATGCCATTCAGCAGCAATCTCACCATCAACCTGGATGCTGTTCTCGGGTTTCAGCAGGGGGTTTCCGATTTCATACCTGTCAGTTCCCTCATGCACCCCGTTGGAGCCCAGTTCAGCAATGTTAGGTGCCCGGAAACCGCTGCCCAGGTTAAATTTAACATTGAATATATCAGATGCCGCCCAGGTGAAGCCGGTAGAACCGCTGAAGGCTGCGAATTTACTGTTAAAACCCTGAAATACGGTATCTCCTGAACCTGCCGGTTGGCCCAAACTGTCAAGATATAGCGAGAGGCCTTCCACCTTTCTGAAATCATACCGGGCACCTGCATTAAAAGTCCAGTCTGGCCAGGACTTTTTCACATAGGCAAAACCACCGATATCATTGAGAAGATAGGCAGGAACCAGGTATTCAAGTCCTTTGTTTTCATTTGATTGCGTCATGCCACCCAAACCTGTAACCAACTCCAGGTCATGTTTAAAAATATGGGTGAACTTGATGTCATATGTCCATGTGTTGAGGTGCATGAAAAGAGATGGTTCTTCTAAGTTCTCAGCGAATTCCCTGCGGTCATTGTTCTGATATCCAAGATTTAAACGCACCTGGCTGCTGCCAAAAAACAGGTTCGAAACGGAGGTGATCTTATTATGTATTACGTTTTGAGATGGCAATTCCGGAACCCTGCTGCGCGACTCCTCCTTTGATACCACATCACCATAAAAATTCACAAATTTCCCTGTGGTGCTGTCTTTCGAGCCATCCACCATGCCAATGTTGGCATCATACCGGCTGTAATGAAGATGTGAATATCCCCATCGTTTGTTTAATCCAAGCATGGCACTGTAATTCAGTTCATTGAAGCATGAATTGTAAACAAATTCAGGAGGAGATCTGTAAGAAGCTGCATTTTTGTAACTTCCCCGGGCCCGCCAGGTAAGGCCATTTTGATTTCCTTCAATCATTACGGTACTGTTCGTCATCATGTTGTTTGTGGCAAACTGGCTGGCGACTTCCCCGCGGATGGAGTTCAACGGGGCATGGATCGGCTCAAGGATGTTGATCACCCCGCCCATGGCATCTGAACCATAAAAGAGGCTGGCAGGCCCTTTCAACACCTCGATCCGGTCGGCTGAAAACTGGTCAATTTCCACCCCATGCTCGCCGCCCCATTGCTGACCCTCCTGCCTGACGCCTTCGTTGAGTGTTACCACGTGGCTGTAGCTTAGTCCGCGGATGACGGGTTTTGATACATCCCCGCCGGTGGTGATCTGGGAAAGTCCGGGTACCGCAGAAATCGCATCGATGATGTTGGTGGAAGGAGTTGTGAATAGCTCGGCTTTTCCGATGGGGGTGATGGTGATGCTGCTGCGGCTGTTGTCAGTAGATATACCGCTTCCGGTAATAACTACCTCCTGGGCTTCGATGGCTTTTTCGGAAAGTTTGAAATCAAGTACAGTCAGGCTTCTTAAATCAGTCATGGCTGTTTTGGAGCCATATCCTATGTAACTTGCCTGGATGAGTAAGGTGCTTTTCGGCAGGTTTGTGATCCGGTAATTGCCATCTTTGTCAGTTGAAACCCCGGTTTTAAGGTCTGGAATGAAGAGTGTTGCCCCCGGCATGGATTCACCGGTTTCGGCATCAGTGACTTTTCCTGTAAGTGATGCCTGGGAAAAGGTTATTGAGGAATAAAATACGAGCAACAGGATCAGGAGAATATGTTTGGTTGTTTGTTCTTTCATTTGGTCATATATAAAGATATCGAGACGGAGAATATTATGCAGTTCTGTTTCACGAAGTGACACAAAGGATTCAAGAAAGATTTACGAAGAACAAAGAATCAGATTATCCACGGCAGACATTCAACACACAAAAATACCTTTGTGTATCTTCGCAAAGTCTTCGTGTTAATTCATGTGAAAATTCTTTGAAACAACTAAATTAATGGGGGTGCTCTCAGATTGGCAAAATTGACGATTGCCAGGGAAGATTGTTCCGCTCGCGGGCTAAATAATTGCTGGTAAATCTCCGGTATGTATGTGTGCAATAGCGGTTCAGGAGCGGTAAACACCTGTGCCTCGATCTGCAAGCTTTTACAGTGGACATGCATGGCATCAACAGAAGCCTTGGCTCTTGCTATACAGTGATTATCCTCATGTCCGTTCAGTTCGTGAATCAATGCGACCGGCGTGATCACATAGCCAAAAATGATGAGCAGGAGCCAGCTGATATGATACTTTATGATTGACATGCAATGCAAATATACTGAAAAACCAAGCGCAGCAAAAACAGGATAATATAATAACCTTTTTCCGGGCCAACACCTGAAAACAGGAATCGCACCGAACTGGAATTAAATTGGCCAGTTCGGTACGATTGCTACACCCGGTATTGCACAAAGCTACTTCAAGGAAAGAAAGCTCCCCAAAGATTGCTAAATACTAATTCCTGATAATTTTCACAGAACCTGTCTTTTCTGGTTACCTAAAGGTTGATTGTATAGTTTTGCCCGTTCACTGAAGCAACTGCAACATTGTCGCAGGTTCCGTCACCATAATTGAGTGTGATTAGCGGAGTATCCTGCACCTGGATGGTCAGTATGCCGCTTGCAATCCATTCACAGTTGAGCTTTTTCATCAAGGGGTTGGTGATCGTAATGGTGTAGGTTTTTCCATCGGTTCCCGTGCCGTTTGCAGATCCGGTGATCTTATAAACATCGTCCCACCATTCAAAAAGGGTTGACTCACCCACTGTCCACTCATGTTCCCGGGTGGAGTTCCAGGTGAAAGTTCCTCCGTTGTTGGCTTTGATCACCGATCCTTGAACCACGGTTTCCCACCAGAAATTGTTCTGGGCGTTACGTCCCTTATTGGTTACTACTTTGGTCCCAAGGATCTGGTTGTCGTTGATGAAATAATTTTCAAAGGTGTAAGTGATCACTGTTCCTGCCGTCCAGTAACCTCCTGTGAACTGAACGATGATCTTCCCCCGGCGGTATTTCATGTCTGAGCACTGACAGTTGGTTTGTCCGAAATCGATGACCAGTTTGTACGGCATGGTTGTCAGGTCAAGGGTGGCAAGCACGCAGGTTCCCATATAGACCGTATCGATCAGTGTTGATTTAAGCCCTCGTCCGGCCATCGCCTGGTCAGACCATTGAGTGGCATTGTCAAACGCGGCCTCAGCCATGAAGTTATTCTGAGCCGAAGTGGTGGCCGCTACAGTTGAATCTGTTGTTTTAGCCTCCTTTTTACAGCCGCTATAAAGGATCGTTATTCCTGCAACAAGCATTAATCCGGTGATGATTCTTGCGATTTTCATGGATAGATTATTAGGTTTATAGTAAATGATTTTCTACCAGGGACGGGAAACAAAATAAACTGTCCGTCGAGGTGGTATTCATTCTTCACATATATCAGGTTAGTTTGCAGTGGATCGTTTGTATTAAACGAAGAAACATAAGTCCTGAGTATATTTCTGAAATATTTTTCGCAATGCGTGGAAAACGTTATGGCCTGCGCTTGTAGGGTAAAACGTCTTAATGCATTGAATGTTAATTAAATATTAAAGATAATGTAAAGTTACAGTTTGTTTGACATCCGGATGCAGACTCAATGCCACAGGACAGTTCTTTACCGCATGCCCGATGATCTTTTTTTCCTTCTCTGAATAATTGTCATGGGGAAAAGTAATGTCAATAACGATTTCAGCAATCCTGCGTGGAGCCTCGGCTGTCATGATTTTCGTGATGACAAGCTTTGCTCCGTCGATGTCAAAATTGTGTGTCCTTGCAGCAATTCCCATGATGGTTACCATGCAGCTTCCCAGGGATGTAGCAAGCAGGTCAGTGGGGGAGAAGAACTCCCCCTTGCCCTGGTTATCGGGCGGAGCATCGGTGACCAGTTTGGTCCCCGAGCGAAGATGGGTTGCTTCCGTGCGAAGTTCGCCAAGGTATATGGTTTCGACTGTGGGCATAAGATAACTATTTGCTGACGGTGGCTGTGACATCAATGGAATAGGCCGTTCCGCCTTTACTGCTCCCGGCAAGATTGAACTTCCAGGTCCCTTTTATCTTTGTGTATGCTGTATTACTCTCCTGCATTCCAATAGCGGCGTTCTTATCGAACGAGGCTCCTTTCTGATCGTACAGGTAAAGGCTGTCCTGCGGTGTCTTGATGTTGATTTTTCCCATTGATACACCATTGTTGGTGCATGTTGCGTAAAACTGAAGTCCTTTTCCTCCACCTTGCAGGTTCACCGAATCATAAGACATGGTAAAACTGGGAACAGGATCTTCTGTTTCCTTTTTACAACCACCTGCCATGAAAATTGAAAGGGAGATCAGACTTATTACTGTAAAATGAGCCAGTTTTTTCATAGTACCGATTGTTTTGAATACGTATTTTATGATAGTTTCTCAGGTTATTCGAACAAAAGTAACAAAAATCATTTTGATTAATCACATTTATACCAGAAGAATTGAGCAGAACAGATTCCAGAAAAAGATCAATCTTAAGCATAAAGTATTTTATTGTATTCTTTTATGAATATTAGCAGTGTAACAATTGAAAACAAACCACTTAGACACTAAGAACTCCAAGGGCCACTTAGAAAATAAACTGTTTAACCCTTAGTGGCTCTAAGTGCTCTTAGTGACTTTGTGGTTTAAAAAATCCAGGTTTTTAAACAGGTTCCCGATTTTGTTCATCCTCTCTGGTATGATCGTGATCAATCAATAAAATCATAATATAACAGTCAGTATCCCGCGAAGGCGGATATTTTTCGAAGAAGATCCAATCATTATTCTGAAAGTACCCGGTTCGACTACTTTATTCATGCTGATATCCTGCATTGAGAGGGCATTCTGAGTAATATCAAATGCAACATCCTTTGCTTCACCAGGTTGCAGGTGAATGCGGCTGAATCCTTTTAGCTCCATGATTGGCCTGGATACAGATGCAAGTTCATCCCTCACATACATCTGGCATACTTCATCGCCTGCGACTTTTCCGGTATTTTTGACATGGAACCGGACTTTCGTTGAATTGCCCGGACCGATGGTGTCCCGGTCAAAATATAAATCACTGTATTCAAAACTGGTATAACTGAGCCCAAATCCAAAAGGGAAAAGTGGCATTCCGGTGAGATCGTTGTAGTCGTCTCCTCTTCCGGTCGGCTTATGGTTGTAAACAAGGGGCAGCTGCCCTTCTGAAACCGGGAAGGTGACAGGAAGCCTGCCGGCGGGATTGTATCTTCCGAACAGGACATCAGCCACAGCAGTACCTCCTGCTTCACCCGGGTACCAAACATCAAGTATGCCCTGAACCTCTTCGATCCAGTTGTTCATGGTTACAGCACTTCCACCCACGAGGATCACTACTACAGGTTTGCCGGTTGCTGAAACAGCCTGGATCAGCTCCTCCTGTCGTCCGGGGAGTTTCAACGACGATCTGTCCCGGAATTCGCCCTCCTCAATACCGGCCACAATGATTGCAATATCTGACATTACTGCGGTTTCAACAGCTTTTTGAATTGACTTCTCAATCGTATCTGTAGTACCTGCATTCCAGATTAGTTTCAACCGGGCGTTGCCGGTAGCTTCAAAATACTCAAGCCTGAGATCGTATTCCTTATCTTTTTCGAATAAAAAATCCACCAATTTTGTCTGGTATGATTTCTTTGACCAGTTGTCGATAAGTATCTGGTCATTGAGATACAAGCGATAACCATCATTTCCTTCGATGCCGATCTTGCATGTTCCTGTTGTATTTCCGATAATTTTACCAATCCATCTTGCTGAATACCAGTCTGATGAAAGGGATGCATCGGGTCCGTAGAGCGTCCAGTTGAAATCAACCATTGCATCAGTCCGGCTTACAGTTGGTTTTCCCTCAAGCATGGTGTTGTTAAAATAATCTGCCCTGAGCCCGGGAGTTTTTTTGCCGTTATCATCATAGCAAAGGTTAACTGCAGGAACCGGAACGAAGGGCTTGAAAATCCGTCCGCATCCTGCTTCATACAATACTTTTGTGCCCTCCGGAACGACCTGCCGGATTCCTTCAAGAATGGAAACCTTGTTGTTTCCTTCGCCGCTGTAACCTCCGGGCCTTCCTTCTGTTGCATCAGTGCCTATGACGGCAATTGTTTTAATATCCGGAGACAGGGGAAGTACATTCATGTTGTTTTTCAGCAGGACGATTGATTCTCTTGCGGCCTGCAAAGCAATGCTGCGATGGCTTTTGAGCTGACTTTCACTGATAGCGCCTGCTGTATCAATGTATGGAGTGTCAAATAGCCCAAGTTCGAATTTTGCTGTAAGTACCCTGATTACTGCACTGTCGATCGCACCCTGGCGCATTGTACCATCTAAAAACGGTCCGGAAAAAAGTGAGGCATGACTGAAATCTGTCTGAAAAATTACATCAAGACCGTTTTCAATGGCCTGCTTTCCCGCTTCTGCGTAGCCCGATGCAGTGTAGTGAAGGACGTTTGCACCTCCAACTGCGCAGGCATCGGAAATCACAAACCCCCGAAAACCCCATTCCTGCTTAAGTTTTTTATTCAGCAGCCAGTTGCTGGCACTGCAGGGACTGCCATTGAAGGAGTTGTAAGCAGTCATCAGGGATCGAGCATGACCCTGCTGAATGGCTGACTGAAAGGCCGGAAAATAGACCTCTTCCATGATTCGTTCATTGTAATGTACAGGATAGCTGTCGCGCCCTCCATCACCTGAATTCACGGCAAAATGTTTTGGTGTGGCAATGATACCGGCTGTTTCCATCTCTGAAATGTATGCTGTTCCCATTTGAGACACCAAAAAAGGATCTTCACCATAGGTCTCTTCGGTACGACCCCATCTTACATCCCTGGCGATATTCAGAACAGGAGACAGAATCTGCCGTATTCCCCGTGATCTGGATTCTGCCGCAATTGACTTTGCCACCTGGTGCATCATTTCACAATTGAAAGATGCTGCCAGGCTAATTGATTGGGGGAATGCCGTGGCACCCTGGCTGATTAATCCGTGCAACGCCTCTTCAAAGGGAATGATCGGGATGCCAAGCCTGGTATCTTCCACGAAAAATCTTTGCAACTCATTAATTTTCGTGGCAAGAGTTGCAGCTGAACCAGAAGGAGAATATGACAACATCTGTCCTGCACCGTCGGTGCTAACTCCTTTTGCGGATACCTGCAATCCAAAAATACCATGTTTCAGGTTTTCTTGCCCGATACCAAGATCCCCCGGGATCATAAACAGCTGGAAGAATTTTTCTTCAGGAGTCATCTTTCCCAGAAGGTCACGAACCCTGGCTTCAACAGGAATATTGGAATTTCTGTAGTCTGCAACAGGTTGAGAATAGAGATGGTTGCTGAATGATAACATCAGTAACAGGGCTGCTGTCAGGCGGCAAATACCCGGAATGCTTGTTGCGGATTTAGACATCAGATCATTTATTTAACAAAGGCCATGACAAGCATAGCCAATTCCGGTGATTCGTTAATAACCCTGTATGATCCGGCGGCAGCAGGGATCACAAATGTTTCGGCATAGCTGAATCGTTGCTGCATTCCGGATTTGGTGCACACTACGACGGCCGACCCTTCAACAAGGCTGAGTACATGGCATCGCCCATCGGTTGCTATCGTAATCTCCCTGGTGAATTCATAGCGATGAACACTGAAAAGATGATCCGGATGGGTTGGCAGGTGCCACATTTTCCAGTTTCTCCCTTCCTTCAGCAAGACCGGTTTGGCAATGAGTTCATTTGTCACAAAATCCCCGCTGTATTCGAAATGAAGATTGTCCATTCCCCTCGTTATGTTCAACTGGCGGGGTTTGCCATCCAGGTCAGGCCGTATCCAGTCATAAAGTTTAAAGGTAAAGATGTAGGGAGTGGAACTGATCTCAAGCACCAGGTTGTTTACTCCCGATGCATGGATGGTTCCGGGGGGAATGAGGAAATGGTCATGTTTTTTTGACGGATGTTTCTGAACATACTTTTCAATCTCTATGGGAGACTGTTCGAGTGCACTTGTTTCGAGCGCCTCTCTGAACTCAACCGGATCAATATTGTCAGCAAACCCAAGGAAAACACTGGCATCAGGGGCTGCATCGAGAATGTAATAGGTCTCTTCCTGTGTAAAATGCTCGCCAAAATTTGCGCTCATATATTCCCGCCTTGGGTGACATTGTACCGAAAGGTTCCCCCCGGCGAATGTATCGAGAAAATCAAAGCGGATAGGGAATTCATTGCCAAAACGTTGATGACAATGACCAAGGACCTGGCTTGCATTGCGGTACATCAGCCAGTCGAAGGAAAGTTCGAGCAGGTTCCCTTCTGATTCAAGAATGAGGCCGTTTTCCGGGGAGATAAGTTCAAAAGACCAGGCATAATTGGGCACCAGGGGGTTCAGGCCGCGGATATGATTTTTGATCCATTCACCACCCCATGTGCCGGGTTCGAACCAGGGCCGGACACGGAAATAATTGACAGCCATGGCATCAAACGTGGCCCTGACACTATTTCCAGCTGCCCAGGTAATCTCACCGGGACGCTGTGCATCTGCAAACACGTCAACATGGTCAATAAATTGCTCCTTATGCCGGTTTAAAACTATCCAATCTACAAAATAGAATCGCTTGTACATTTTCTTCGGGTCCTGTGCAATGCTGCAACCCAGGTTGGCAACGCTTCCCGCTCTCGACCGGTACTGGATTTCGTTTTTAGGGAGATCAACATATATATTCAAACCCTTCACCCCTGTCAGGAATGCACCGGAACCATATAGGATGGTCATGAATCCGGATCGATCGGATGCGATTTTTTTCAATTTAACAACATCGAAAAAATCGGAGAGTTGAAGATCTGTCCTGCTTCCGAAGAGGGGATCAGCCCCTCCCAGGAATGGTTCAACAAGAAATTCAATCTCAACAAGAGGTTTGAATGCATGGGATACATCGACCCAGTATGTCTCAACAGCCAGGTTTTCAAGGGCTTCATTCAAATGCTCTTTCAATTCATCCCACAATACACCGATATACCCGTCAATGATGACAACCCTATGGTTTTTAATATGCGCGGCCAACGATTGAAATTGCCGGTAAATCACTCCTTCCTGAAGGGGGAATGACGGAAAGATGTCATACCCCGCTGAATCGTCTGCAGGTTTCTGAGCCGGCATCACGAACTGTGAGGAATGTCTGTGTGGTGTATTCATATGCTGTTGTAAAACACATTGTCAGCAAGCCGGGCGCTCCCGGCGATGGCTGCTTCTTCACCATTGGCGGAAACACAGACGTGTAAGCCGGTTATGTTGTTCGCGTTGAGTTCTTCAAGGAATGGCTCCCTGAACAGGGTGTAGCTATGGCCGATATTCCCTCCAATGACAAGGCATTCCGTACGGAAATTCCTGATAAGCGGTGCCAGAAATTGCCCCAGGTTTTTACCGAACTCATTGAAAATTGCAATAGCCGCCGGGTTTGCAGGATATGCCAGTGCAATTTCCTTCACCCCGGAGACAGTTTGACCTGAAAGTTCATGAAAGCGTTTAATAAACCAGCGGGTAGAAAAATGATCATCAGCAATGGAATTTCCAAAAGGGAGGTGGTAAACCCAGCCATGCAGAGGGACTTCATCTCCCGTAGAAATGGGAATACCCGCATCCAGGAATGCGGAGCCAAAGCCTGTGCCAAGTGTAATGGCCAGTAACCTGCGATATTTTGAAGCCTCTCCAGCCCATGCTTGGCCAATGGCGAAACAGGTTGCGTCGTTGAGAAACCTGACGGGAAGTTCTCCAGGCAATCCTGTCATTGATTTTATTTCCGCCCTGATATCCAGCCCATAGAGTGATTCGAATTTATTTACACCCTTGAAAAGTGCAATTCCATTGGCGTAATCGAATGGACCGGGCATGGCAAAACCTATTCCTGTAAGTTGATATTGCAACGATTTCCGGAGAGTCTCTTCCAGGGAGGTTTTCCATGCGACCAGAATTTCCGTTGCCGGACGGTCGCAATTGACATTGCAGCGGGCAAGTGTTTCATGAAGGAGTTGCCCGGACCCGAGATCAACTGCCATGGTGGTAATGTGGCTGCCACCGATATCCGCCCCGATCGATATTTTTTTCATCTGATACCCTTGTATTAAAGATCCCTGAAAAGCCTGCCTTTGAAACAGCTTTTTCCATCCAGTAATGCTTCAAGAACGATACGGCCCTTGGGCAGATACCCCAGGTAAAACGGGAATGTGCCGGAAAGAACTTTGTCAAATTCATGCCTTTCAATAATTTTTCCGTCAATGGTTATGATTACGGTCATTTTCGCCGGCCGGTTTGTGACCATTTCCAGTTCAGTATTTTTCTTTACATTTCTTGGATACAATGAAAATGCGCTGAGTAAAACAGTCGAATCGCTTGCATACCCTTGCAAAGCCTGAAAACTCAGCATCTCCCCGTTCCCGCAGTCACTCTCAAAAGTGTGAATCAGCCTGCTGTGTAAATCAAAAAAACGCAAGTAACCATTGCCCTGGCCCGGTTCAGCCCAGAATTCAAGACCATCGCCAGCTGTGTCTGAAAGGGTGAACCGATATTGTCCATCATCTAATCTGAGTGTGTCATTATAAACTGAATCTGCCTTCAGCATTCCCGGTAATTTCCGGTAAACTGTGTCATGCATCGCATTGATAAGTAAAAGGGCGTTATCCTGTGGATGGAGGTTGGTCTTCAACCTGACAATCATGGTCGCCGGCATTTTTAAGGGTGTTTCAAAGAAGGAGACAAGGGAATTATCACCTTCCCAGGCATCCTTTTTTCCATTTGGGCGGCTTAAAGTCACTTTAAAGGTGTTTTTACCCTGATTTCCTGTGATTATGCCAGGTAAGGTAATTTCCCGGGATTCATTGAATAGGAGATTACCTGTCCAGTGGAAGGTTTTGTCTTCATTGCCGTTTTCCCCATAGGTGATCACGACGGATGTCAGATTTTCACTGCCCAGGTTCCTGATGATGATCCGCGGGTCGAAAGGGGCAGGGTTCAGGCGGTTAAATGGCTTCCCGTCATTGGGTACAATGATCTCCTCAATGGCAACATCATTGGGTTGGAGTGGTTTTGTATAATGGATAAGGAATGCGCAGATGTTCTCAACAGCCTGTATGTTTTTGGTTGCATTGTAAGGCTCCATCTTTATTGCCAGGGCATGTTTCCCCGGTGATGAAGGGATGTTGATGATATCCGGGTTCTGTAAATCGCCCGGGCACCAGTTGGCCCGGTCGTAAACCCAGGTTCCTCCCTGCGGATAGAGCGGGTTGCTGCCACAATCTTTCCAGAGCACCCGGTGCTGGATCATGCGGTTGTCGTAATAAAGTTCACGCCACCTGGAACAGAATTCGCTGCATCCGCGGGGTTCATCCATCCCATGGCCTGTATGCTGAATCCTGACCCTGGTAATCCCGCTTCCCGGTAATGTTTCAAAGGATACTGGCAGGAGTTTATCTTCCATTTTTTCCTGCTGGTCTCCATATTTATAATTTCCTTTCCAAAGCGTAATAATGTCCAACGGTTTCATGACAGGAGGCCCGTAAATGATCTCGAAATCAAGGGTCAGTGCCCAGCCCACTGTGTCGGGTTCATACCCTGAGTGACGATATTCAATCTCTACGCTGTCGCGCAACAAGATTGCAAAATCTGTAATATCAACACTCCAGCCAAACTCCCATCCTTTGTCGAAAATGCTTCCGTAAGGCGTCAGCATACGCGCGATCTCGAAGTCTTTCGAAGCATTTTTCACACTGCCCTGTCTGCGGATGAACACGTTGTCGCAATAATCCCAGTGGGCAGTCCTCATTGAGTCCGGTGTGCCGAGGGTTAAATGCAGGATGATTTTCCTCACCGACACATCCCTGTCCGGAAACACTCCCCAACGGGGGTAACTCCGTTCTCCGGTTTTCGGGTTGGTGACGATCGTAACCCTGTTGTGGGTGACCACATGGGATAATGAAGGATTTTGTCCGGATACAACAGATGAACACGTCAGCATTATCCAGCAAACAATTCCAAAAACAATCTTACCAAAAGAAAATTGACACACGTCCATACATAAATAATTCGGTGCACCGGCTGACGGCTGCGACTCCCTGTAAACTCAGCATAGCAAATATACAACTTCTGCTCAGGAAGCAAGACCCGGCTGTGGTGTTAATGCGAAAATCGGTAACTTTGCAAGTCAGACAATAAAATCCTTGGAGACAATTCTAAAGACTCAGATGAATTTCCGTGACCTTGGCGGGATACGGACGAATGATGGCCACCGGGTCAAACAGGGGCTGCTTTTTCGCAGCGGTGATTTATTTTCGCTTTCTGAGGAGGATATCCGGAAACTGGAACTGTTGAAACTGGCAACGATCATCGATCTCCGTGCACAACGGGAGATTGACAGCCGTCCCGATAAACCTGTTTCCACCATCAAAGAGTCCATACACATTGGCATTCATGATGCAGCACGCGAGAAAGCTGAAATGTTCCTCTCGAACAACGATGCACGGGGGTTGGAAACGGTGTTGATTGGCGACTATGTCAGGATGGTGGACCTTCACCAGGCAGATTTCCGGCAATTTCTGAAAATTCTTGAATCGACTGAAAACCTTCCGTTGGTATATCACTGTGCTGCCGGAAAAGACCGGACCGGCATGGCAACAGTCTTTCTTCTTTCAGCTCTTGGTGTTGGTATGCAGGATATATGGGATGACTACATGGCAACAAATCTGTTTACAGCCGGCTATATTGAAAAAATTATCAGGAAGGTAAGTTCAAAAGGATTGAACGGTGATATTCTCCGGCCGTTGCTGGAAGTTCGCCCGGAATATCTGCAGGCTGCGCTCGACCATATTGATCAGCAATACCGCGGTCTTGAATATTATGTAAGTGAAATCCTTGGTGCAGATGTTCCCTCTCTCCGCAATAAATACCTGGACCATTAACCTTTTTCCGCCTGTCCGCTAGTCCACCAGTTCCACAATCCCCCGGTTTCCGTCAAGCCTTACCAGGTCACCGTCGTGCAAAAACCGTCTTGCACCCTTGGCGCCCACCACCGCAGGAATTCCATATTCACGGGCAACAACTGCACCATGCGACAGCGGACTTCCGATCTCGGTGATCAGTCCTGCGATGATGCTGAAGTAAGGGGTCCAGCCAATATCAGTAAATGCTGCCACCATAATCTCACCTTCACGGAGTTGTTCAGCATCATGGAGGCTGTTGATAATGCGGGCAGGGCCAACTACCACACCTCCGCTAACAGGTATTCCTTTAAGCTGACCTTCGCTGATCACAATTTCAACTTCATGTTCGAGGGGTTCCGGGATGCCAAAACTAACCTCTTCAAAAATAAGGGAATCAAGTTCCGGTAAGATCTTACGGCGTTTATTTGCGGTATTTTTCCATGCAGGACTTTTATCAACCAGCAACTGTCCGATTTCCGCCAGGGTCAGAAAATATAGCTGATCAACATCATCAAGCAGACCGGCAGTCAGCATTTTATCAGCAAGTGCCCGGCATCCTTTCCTGGCAGTACTGACCATTTTTATCGATAAGGCTTTGCTGATCTCTCTTCTGGCTACTGCTTTCCTGGCAACAGGGATCATTGCAGCTAAAATCTTTCGCTTGATAAAGGGGAGATGCCCCAATGCCATGCTGATCTCAACAGAGGTATCGGGGGGGTGATGTTTCACTTCTCCAATCCTGACACATGTTTGAAGGGTTTTGATCAGTAGCATGGGATTTTCCTCCCATGTTTTCTCCCTGAGTTCCGACTCCCTGACACATCGGTGTCCATGCCGTTCAATGAAATCATTGAATTGCCTGGCTATTTCCGGTGGAGCGTCATGGTGCAGAATGTCAATTGCCTCTGCGGGTGTGGCATTCATGAAGCGGCCGGTAAATCTTTTGTCATCCCTGATCCGGGAGGCAAACCGCTCAAGGGATTTAACAGCATCAGCACTTTCTATTTCAGGGATATTCAGCAGGAGCATGGTGGCAATATGGTGATCCTGGGCTTCCGGAAGGCGTTTGTCACCTGTCATGATCCTCATAAACGCCGAATACAAAGTACCGGACTGGGCCGAGGTGCTGAGGTGATATCCGAATCCAATTCCCATCGGCACAATCGCCTGTTGCAGTTTTTCTTGCAATTGCAGCATGGTGCTGTTGGTGTCAATTTTAAAACCTGCTTCAAGCATTTTAAGATCAGCAAGATGCTTTGCCGCCCGGTTTGTGTTGACCATCTGTTTTAAGAAGTTTAAAACTCTTTTCGGCAGGATCGCTTCCGGCTTTGCCTCCACACCGGGAAAAATTTTCCCGCTCAGGGCAAACTGAACGTCGGAGGCTCTGTTTAACCATACATTCTTCGGATAATCCATCATGCTGCTCATGTTGATAAAGAGCCGGTTGTAAAACATCTGGATATATCGCGGAGATTTCCGGTCTTTTAATTTGAATGCACCCGCACTTTCTGCCAGGAGAGTCATTCCATAATCGATGGCCTCTGCACTTACAGAATAGGTGAGGGGAGTCGCTACACCTGGCATCATCTCTCCAATATTTCCAAGTGTCCAGATATCTTTGCCTGAACCTTTGATGGTGTCAAGTTCATTATAATGTACCTCATCAAGACTGGTAACAGGCCTTACCTGGAGCCAGTGGAGAATCCCATCCTGTCCGATCGCCCATTCAAGGTCAACCGGTATGTTGTATTTCTCTTCTGCCAGCAAGGTACCCGAAAGGATCTGCTGCAGGCTATTTTCGTCCAGAAGGTCTCCGTTTTTTGTAATTTCGGACTGGATATTCGAACCGGAGCGGAAAACTTCATAGTGATGGGCATCCCTTACCCCGCTCACCAGGTCTTCACCTTTACCGGCAACAGCGTTGATGACAACTTTATCCCTCCTGTTGTTCACCGGATTAACCGAGAATACCACACCGGCAACCCGGGCATCCACCATGTTTTGAACCAGAACAGATATCCGGAGGTCGGCATCAGACATTAATTTACCGGAGTATGACTTTACCCGATCAGCCTTGGCGGAGGTGATGCACTTGCCAATGGCAGTTTTTATCTCGTCGAAAGATCCGAGGTCAAGGTAAGTCTCAAACTGTCCTGCAAATGAAGCAGCGTTTCCATCCTCACTTACCGCGGATGATCTCACTGCCTTTGGGCCGTTGCCGAGTATTGAGACATGTTTCCTGACCAGTTCATCATCGATTTTCTCGAATTGGGGATGGATCAGGATAAATGCATCGGGCACTTGTAATCCTATCTCTTTTAGTGTTTTAAGTCCGCTGGCTTTGCCGCCGACTTTCTCGCCCGTTATTTCATGCAGGAACCTGATCAAAACTCAACCCTCCTCTTTTCCATCTTTCAATCTTCAGATCCCCTTGTATTTGTCAGCATGAAATCCAAATTCAACCATCCCGACACCCGCCACGCCATCGAATTTATAGACTCCGATGCCTTCACGCATCATGTATTTACCATCGTGCAGGTATGGAAATTCGCCATGCCGCCAAAACTCCATCTTGTGCGTTTTACCACTTCTGGTTTTGATCTCCACGATTCCGTGATTGGGCAGTAACTGCTCCTTTGAGACCGTCTCCAGATCGGTACACTCCACAATGGCATCCGTGGTGCCGTCGGGAGCGGTAATAAAACCAGCGGTTAACCGTCCCAGAAATTCCCATTTGATGGTGGTCACAGTCCAGTGCATGCCTGCATCAGAAACCCCGGTGATCCAGTAATGGCGGTCCCATGTTAGCCAGTTGCGCGAGCCGAAGGAGTGGTCACGTGATCCCATCATCTCCAGTTGGATGGTTTTGCCATCGAGTATGATGGTTCCTTTGAAGGTACCGGTTTGCTCATAATGAACCTGGTGGGTATCTTTCATGGCATGAAAGAACGCTTTTGACCATTTCTCCGCTGCGATTGCCCTCGCAATGGCGGTATGATCGGAGCTTTTTGCGAAGTCGTAAATCGGGTGGTCACCTGTGAAGACCAGGTTTGTGATACAACGGTGAGGTTTCCCGCCACGGTCGTGAACAGTACCTTCAAATGTTACCCGCCAGATTTTACCGGTTTCAATGGGCTCCCATTTTAGCGTACCCTGTTGAAAACCAATGCCCTCTGTGCCCGGTGAAGAAGTCAGCCCAAAATAACCAAGGTCCTTAAGGAAAAAATCAAACCAGTATTCGTTCGGACGTTTCGGTTCCCTGAAAGCCATCCTGGTGATGAAGGCATTGCCCTCCTTGTCGCCCCCATAGAAATATGAGCTGTCATTGGGATAAGGTTGCGCCTGGTCAACATGTTTTTGTTCAAGGAAATCAACTGCAAATTGCCGGTTTTTAGTTCGCCTGACCATGTGCCGGGCGATGAGTTGTTTGAGCATCGTTGTTGGTTTTGGCATGCAAACTTAAGAAAACCCTACTTTTTTTTCTTCTTTTTCTTTCCGGCCCACTCTTCGCTGCCTGAGAAGGGGTTGTCGCCCTTTGACTTGATCCATGATTTAATATCCTGATCTTTGTTCTCTGAAAAATCCTTTCCCTTTTTTGATTCAGCACCGGGTTTTGCCTTTTTGAAATCGGCACCGGGCTTTCCTTTTGAGAAATCAGCACCAGGCTTACCCTTTTTAAATCCAAACCCGGCTTTTCCTTTTGAGAAATCATTTCCCACTTTAAAGCTCCCTTTCTCCTTGAAAGAACGACGTTCACCAGCATCGGCTTTCGCTTCACCCTTTGCGATGCCAACCGAGAGGCTTGCCCCCTTGAATTCAGCTTCACTTAATGCCTGGGCAAGGAATTTCGCATATTCTGAATCAACTTCAAAAACACCGTCATTTTTTCCCAGCGTAATATCTCCGATACGGATTCGTTTGCCCCGACTGTTGGAATTGATAAGTTCGATCAGGTTGTTGGGATATAAACCATCTCCCTTGCCGGCATTGATGACAAGCCGTGTAAAGTCGGTTGCTTCATTCCGTGATTCACCGCGACTTCCTTTGTCACGGAATGACTCTTTGCCACCTTTGTCGCGGGAAGTTTCCCTCCCTTTTTCTTCATAAACATTGATGTCCTTTGCATTGCGGTAATATTCGAGAAAGCGGTTGAATTCAAGGGCCACGAAGCGCTTGATGACATCTTCTTTCTCCAGCCATTCAAGTTTTTTATAAATGGCAGGAAGGAACGGATCAATCTCAGCATGTTCAATCTCAACATTCTCCATTTTATTGATGAGATTAAAGAGTTGTTTCTCGCAAATTTCCTCTCCTCCCGGAACTTTTGCGGCAATGAAGGGTTTATTGATGAGTTTCTCAATCTGCCTGATCAGGTGTTTCTCCTTCAGGTTGATGATGGCGATGGAGATTCCTGCCTTTCCCGCGCGGCCGGTTCGTCCGCTGCGATGTGTGTAAGCAGAAATGTCGTCAGGCAGGGCGTAATTGATAACATGGGTAAGGTCATTGACATCCAGTCCGCGGGCTGCTACGTCCGTTGCCACCAGCAACTGAACATGACGAATACGGAATTTCTGCATAACGCTGTCGCGCTGGGCCTGTGACAGATCTCCGTGAAGTGCTTCCGCGTTGTAGCCATCACCAATCAGTTTGTCTGCAATCTCCTGGGTATCGATGCGCGTGCGGCAGAAGACAATCCCATAAACAGATGGATAAAAGTCGACAATACGCTTGAGTGCCGTATATTTATCCCGTGCATGGACTGTATAATAGAGATGCTTGATATTCTCCGCCCCTGAATTACGATTGCCGATGGTGATCTCCACCGGGTTCTTCATGTATTTTTTTGCGATCACGGCGACCTCTTTAGGCATGGTTGCCGAGAACAGGAGGGTACTTCTGTTTTCAGGTACCTCTGCAAGAATGTCGTTGATGCTGTCGAGGAAGCCCATGTTGAGCATCTCGTCTGCTTCATCAAGCACAACAGAGTGAACATCACGTAATTTAATGGCTTTCCTGTTCATGAGGTCGATCAGCCGGCCTGGTGTGGCAACAACAATCTGAACGCCTCTCTTGAGGGCTTTAATCTGAACATCATAACTGCTGCCTCCATATACGGGGAGAATGTGAAGGTCGTCGATGTATTTTGCAAAGTCGTTAAGGTCGCCGGCAATCTGAACACAAAGTTCACGTGTAGGGCACAGGATCAGGGCCTGGGGCAGGGAATTGCCCGTATCGATCTGCTGAATAAGCGGCAGTCCGTAAGCCGCCGTTTTTCCTGTTCCTGTTTGGGCAAGCGCCACAATGTCGGTCTTTTCACCGAGGAGGAGAGGGATAACCTTTTCCTGAACAGGCATTGGAACTTCAAAACCAAGGTCTGTGAGGGCCAGCACAATCTCTTTGCTGATCCCTAATTCTTCAAATGTAATCATGTAATTGTTTTATTGTGTGCTGGCGGGAAATATAAATCAGACTCATCTGACCTCACACACTGATTATTAAGCGGCAAAGGTACGAATTATTTGTGCATAAAAAAAGCCGTCACAAACCGGACGGCTTTTTTTATGACAATATGTCTCTTATTAGCCCATCTTTACAACAAGGTCGGCCAGGCGACATGAATACCCATATTCATTATCGTACCAGGCAATAACCTTTACGAGATTGCCGCCGAGGACTTTGGTGAGTTCTGAATCATAAACCGAGGAGTGAGAATTTCCAATGATGTCGCAGCTTACCAGCGGTTCATCAAGAAACTGGAGAACACCTTTCATCGGGCCGTCTGCGGCGGCCTTCATGGCTGCCTGGATCTCATCCTTTGTCACATCGCGGCTTAATTCGCAGGTAAGGTCGACGAGGGATCCGTCAGGTGTCGGTACACGAACGGCAAAGCCATCCATTTTTCCTTCAAGTTCAGGGATTACCAGGCCGATTGCTTTTGCAGCTCCTGTTTTGGTTGGGATGATTGAAACGGCTGCAGCACGTGCACGACGCAGATCTTTGTGCGGAGCATCAAGGATGATCTGATCGTTAGTATAACTATGAATCGTGTTCATCAGACCTTTTTTAATTCCAAAGCTGTCATTCAGAACTTTTGCAATAGGTGCAAGGCAGTTTGTTGTGCAGGATGCATTGGAGATGAGTTTCATGTCGGAGGTGAGTGTGTTGTCGTTCACACCAAGGACAATGGTAGCATCCACATCTTCTTTATTATCCGATGGAACAGACAAAAGGACTTTCTTTGCGCCTGCAGCAAGATGTTTGCTCATCTTCTCACGGGTACGGAAGATTCCGGTGCATTCTATTACGATTTCAACGCCGAGGGCACCCCAGGGAAGGTTTGCAGGGTCTTTCTCTGCCATCACTTTAAACTTTTTCCCGTTCACAATGAGGCTATCTCCGTCAACAGCAACTTCACCGGGGAATTTTCCGTGAATAGAGTCATATTTCAGGAGATGTGCGAGTGTTTTGGCATCAGTAAGGTCATTGATCGCAACAACCTCCACATTGTTTTTAGCTAACAGTGCACGGTAGGTGAGGCGTCCGATGCGCCCGAATCCGTTAATTCCAACTTTGATTGTTCCCATAGATATTTGTATTTTGATTGAAAAAACTTAATTGAAACTGAGCTGCAAAATTACAGAATTTAACAATCGTAAATCATAAATAATTAACGTAATTTTGCCGGGGTTCTGAACATCAATCAAATTTTTAATGTCAAGTACAAAATACATATTCGTCACTGGCGGAGTCACATCTTCATTGGGAAAAGGGATTATCTCTTCCTCTATCGCCAAACTACTTGTTGCACGCGGGTTTTCCGTTACAATTCAAAAGCTGGATCCTTACATCAATATCGACCCGGGAACACTGAATCCTTATGAACACGGGGAGTGTTTTGTTACAGAAGATGGAGCTGAAACCGATCTTGACCTTGGGCATTACGAACGTTTTTCGAATGTTCCTACTTCACAGGCAAACAATGTTACCACAGGTGTCATTTACCAGTCGGTGATCACAAAAGAGCGCCAGGGCGAATACCTGGGCGAGACAGTCCAGGTGATTCCGCATATAACCGATGAGATCAAATACCGGATCAAATTACTTGCCAACAGGGGAGACTATGACTTTATCATTACTGAAATCGGAGGAACCGTTGGAGACATCGAATCACTGCCTTTTATAGAGGCGGTCAGGCAGCTTCGCTGGGAACTCGGTTTCAACTGCGTGGTGGTTCACCTCACCCTGGTTCCATATCTTGCGGCAGCAGGGGAGCTGAAAACCAAGCCTACCCAGCATTCAGTTAAAACACTCCTCGAGTCGGGAGTTCAACCCGATATTATCGTATGCCGCACTGAAAAGCACCTGTCTGAAGGAATCCGGAACAAAATTGCGCTTTTCTGCAATGTAAGCCCGTCTTCGGTTATCGAATCCATTGACGCCGAATCGATTTACGACGTGCCGATCCTGATGAGGGAAGAAAACCTGGACCTTGAAATTCTTAAAAAAACCAACATGCCTTACGATCAGGAACCTGACCTGACCGACTGGGAACAATTTTTATATGCACTCAAACACCCTTCCGGTGAAGTCAATATAGGGCTGGTAGGGAAATATGTCGAATTGAAAGATGCCTATAAATCTATCAATGAGTCGTTCATCCATGCTGGAACGTCAAACGGCGTAAAGGTAAAGGTGCAAACCTTCCATTCTGAATTTCTCAATGATGAAAATGTGGCAGAAAAGCTGGGTAAACTGGATGGGATCCTGGTTGCTCCGGGCTTCGGGGAACGAGGAATTGAAGGAAAAATAGCGGCAATTAAATATGCACGCGAAAATCTGGTGCCATTCTTTGGGATCTGCCTCGGAATGCAGTGTGCCGTGATTGAGTTTGGCAGGAACGTACTTGGATTATCGGGTGCCCATTCAACCGAATTCAATAAACTTACCCCATATCCGGTCATCGACATGATGGAGATGCAAAAAAAGATCTCCGGTTTGGGTGGAACCATGCGGCTCGGGTCTTATCCTTGTAAACTCGCCCACGGCTCAAAGGTATTCCCGGTTTATCAGCAGGAGAATATCAAGGAGCGTCACCGTCACCGGTTTGAATTTAACAATGAATATCTTGATCTTTACACCAGGGCAGGTATGAAACCTGTTGGTGTAAATCAAAAAGACAACCTTGTTGAAATCATTGAACTTGAAAATCATCCATGGTTTGTGGGAGTTCAGTTTCATCCTGAATACAAAAGCACGGTTGCCCGGCCACACCCCCTTTTCATGAGTTTTGTCAAGGCAGCAAAGGACTACGCTGACAGATAAGACATTTTTTGTACCTTTGCACCCGTTTTTCCAATCACTACTATGAATAAAAATACCATTATTGGCCTTGTCCTGATATTCGGGATTTTCATCGGTTACAGCTATCTGATGAGCCCTTCCCAGGAGCAGTTGAAAGAAATGAAGCGTAAGGCCGACTCGACCTACCTTGCCACCCAGACCAAAAGGGAATCTGATATTAAGGCGCTTGCGCGCGACAGGGCAATTGTAATCGCCCAAGAGAAAGAAAAGATCCTTTCTACCGGGAAAAAACTGGACTCAGTCACGGTACTTCGGTTGTCAATGAAAGATGAGCTGGGGTCATTTGCCAATGCTGCTGTTGGAAAGGATACCATGTATTCCATTGAAAATGATGTATTCAAACTTCAGGTGGCATCGCTGGGCGGTAAAATTGCCCATGTTGAACTCAAGGATTATCGTACATGGGATCAGCAACCTTTGCAATTGCTTAGCAATGATTCGCTGCATTTTGGGCTTTCGTTCTTTTCAAACAATCGCATCATTAACACCAACAGGCTCTATTTTCAGCCATTCTGGCCTGATTCACCAAATGCCGGACAGCATAAAACGAAAGTCAGCGGAACTGATTCACTCCGGTTTGGCATGCGCTTGTTCGTTTCGGCCTCTGACAGTACAATTGACCCTGACAAGTATATCGAATATATTTATACGGTAAAAGGCAATGAATATATGTTGCGGTACCAGGTGAAGTTTGTGAACATGACCGACAACATTGATCCTGCAACAAAATTTCTTGTTTTGACCTGGAACGACAACCTGAAGCGCCAGGAGAAGAGCCTGAATATGGAGCGTTTGAGCACAGGCTTGTATTTTAAATATACAGAAGATAAAGTTGACAACCTCTCCGAATCCAATGATGAGGAGAAGATTCTCAAAAATGAGCGACTTAAATGGATCTCCTATAAACAACAGTTTTTTACCAGTACCATTATTGCAGATGATTTTTTCAGTGATCCCAAATTAAGGGTGGCAACACTGCCCGGAGGGAACAGGTATCTTAAATCGATGTCGGCCGAGGTTGGAATTCCATTCGTACCATCGGAAAACAAAGCAATAGCCATATCGATGTATTTTGGTCCGAATAAATACTATGGTTTAAAGAAGTATCATCAGGACCTGGAAAAGCAGATCCCGCTTGGATGGGGTTTCTTCCTGATGGCCTGGATCAATATTTATGCAGTTATTCCGGTATTCACATTTTTTGGCAACTTTGGCTGGAACTATGGTATCATCATCTTAATCCTTACAATAATACTGAAAACCATCCTGTTCCCGATAGCGTATAAAACATATAAATCATCCGCTAAAATGCGGGTACTTAAGCCGGAAATTGATGAATTAAGCAAGAAATATCCCAACAAGGAAGATGCTATGAAAAAGCAGTCTGCCACGATGGATTTATACAAGAAAGCCGGTGTAAACCCAATGGCCGGCTGTATTCCTTTGTTGCTGCAGATGCCTATCCTGATTGCGATGTTCCGTTTCTTCCCATCTTCCATTGAATTGAGGCAGCAGGCGTTTCTCTGGGCCACTGATTTGTCGTCGTATGATTCCATCTATACATTCCCGGGAGGTTTTACGATTCCGTATTATGGTGACCATATCAGCCTTTTTGCACTGTTGATGACGATTTCCAGTGTGGCCTATACCAAGATCAATGACCAGATGATGGGTTCACAGCAAACGCAAATGCCAGGTATGAAGACGATGATGTACCTCATGCCGGTGATGTTCCTCTTCTGGTTTAATGACTACTCTTCGGGTCTGAGTTATTATTACCTGCTCGCCAACCTGCTCACTTTTGCTCAGATTTATATTATCAGGGCTACAATTGATGAGAAGAAACTTCACCTGCAAATAGAAGCCAACAGGAAAAAGACGGTTAAAAAGTCAGGATTCCAGAAAAGGCTTGAAGATATGGCCAAGAAGCGCGGGTATCCGGTGAAAAAATAGTGCAGACACCCCGTCAGGGTGGTGGACCCTGTCAGGGTGATGGACCCTGTCAGGGTGATGGACCCCGTCAGGGTGATGGATCCCGTCAGGGTGGTAGACCCCGTCAGGGATGCTAGAATATGAGATGACTGATATTCAATTTCTCCTTTTTGCCTTCATGAAAAGCAATAAAATTGTTGGTGCCTTCAAACCATCCAATCACTTTTTCTCTTTCTAATTTTGTCGGTGTAAAGGAAATGATGGTGGCATAAGAACTCCATGGGTAATCTTGCAGTCGCTTGCAGAAGCCATGTTTTACCGGGTTGTTGTGAATATAGAAAACCAATGTTGTGAAATAGTCTTCTGTTTCAATTGGTTTTCTTTTAAAGGGTGTTTGAAACAGGCCACCTGTTCTTTTAGTACATTTATTAAACGATTGTGAATAGGCATTGAACAGATTTCCAAACTGCCTGCTGAGAAAGTCGCTGTTTAATTGTCCATGGGTGTTTCCGCCTATCGGTTTTTTTGGTTTAATAAATTCCTGATCTTTTATTTTAACGAGAAAATGGAAGTGGTTCTTCATAAGACACCAGGCGAAAGTATCAGCAATAGGATCAATATACTTCTCGTAAAGCCTCAGAAATTTCTCATGGTGATCGTTATGTAGAAATATTTCCTCACCATTTATTCCTTTGTTATAGATATGGTAAACTTTACCAAAATCTAGTGTTTCAAATTTTTGCATGATTAAGAGGTTTAGGCCTAATTGATTATTCCAATCAGGGTTGTGATTCCTGCTTAATCGGTTTTTTCTGAAAAGGTAATCTACTTTTTGGATTTTTTATTAAACTTTTTTGAAACCCCGTCAGGGTGCTGGACCCCGTCAGGGTGGTGGACCCCGTCAGGGTGCTGGACCCCGTCAGGGTGCTGGACCCCGTCAGGGTGGTGGACCCCGTCAGTGTGCTGGACCCCGTCAGGGTGCTGGACCCCGTCAGGGTGGTTGACCCCGTCAGGGTGGTAGACCCGGTGATGACCATGTGTTACAAGGAATTCACCGTATGTACCTCAGAAATAAATCCAACCCCCGCCTCTTATCATCATCAAAATGATATGAGATGTTCTCTTCAAGGTATTTCAGACTATCCTCCCCGAAAGGTAACCGATCCCTGAAGTATTCAAGACATTCAGACTTGTGACTAATTCCGAACGATAGACTGTCGCTGAATTGTTGAATCTGGTCATCAGACAGAATTTCCCCTGATACCCAAACAGCAAATACAAATGGCAGCCCTGTCTGGTGTATCCAGGCTTCGGCCAGATCATACACATAAGGGAATTTATGACGCATGCCGAATGTCTTGTCGCCGATGGCGACAACCGATTCCAACTCCTGCATCCCGGAGAAATCCCCTTGCTCCAGGTTTACCCACTCCGGTTCGATTTGCCAGTACTTTTCAGCCAGTACTTTTACGAGTTGAACTGAGGTGCGTGAATCAAAATCAAGTGAAACCCGGCTGATTTTTTCCAGCGGCACTTTCGACAACAATAACACGGTTTTTACTTCGCCAGTCGCACCAATGCAAAAATCAGACAGGTAATGAAAAGCGCTTAATTCCGGCAGTACACCAACAGGAACCAGTGCAATATCCACAAGTCCTCTCTTAAACTTGTCGGCACATACTGATGGTACATCAAGTTCAAGGGTGAAATTATGTAAAATTCCCGACTCTTTAAGCCCAAAGACAAACGGGAATGTATTCAGATAAGAAACTGCTGATATTCTAAGTGGTTGCATGTGCCATGTTTGGTTGGCAAAAATAGGGGATTTGAAGTTTGTCTCTCCAATAAATACAAATTTCTTTACTTTTGCAGATTATTATTATCGAAGAATTTGAAAAAAATACTGACAATTTTCATTCTGATAATTTTCCTGTTTAATTCAGTGGGATACTATCTCCTTTTTGAATGGAACAAACAAATTATTAAAATTGAGGTGCAGAAAAACATTCAGGAACAAACTTCACGGTTGACTGTTCTGAAAATTAATGATGTAGAAAACAATAAGGAGTTTCAACGGGTTGACCGCAAGGAATTCAGATACAAAGGTGCTTTGTATGATATTTTACGTGAAATAAAAACCGGGAAGACAACACTTTTCATTTGCTTCCATGATAAAAAAGAGACAGCTCTTTTTGCAGGATTGAAGCGTGTTAACCAGAATAAGGTTCATTTCATTCCATTGGAGCAGATGAATCTGCTTTTTTTTATTCAAAAACACAATGATTTTAAAGCCTTATTAACAGGCCAATTGCTGTTTCCAAGAATTCATGTTTTATTAAAATCCTCATTGCTCCCTACCTGGAGCCCGCCCCCTGAAAT
Organism: uncultured Bacteroidales bacterium; assembly: GCA_903926565.1. Taxonomy (GTDB): domain Bacteria; phylum Bacteroidota; class Bacteroidia; order Bacteroidales; family FEN-979; genus CAIVAT01. The sequence continues at coordinate 9,862 of CAIYJU010000102.1, read as the reverse complement.
TTCCTGATAGGCAGATTTTTAAACACTTTTTTTGAACCCGGTTACCGCAGGTTGAATTTCCGTCTTGAATAATTGTTAAGGCTTGAATCGGCTGCTCGTAGTACATTCCGGCAAGGCCCTGCTGCATAGTCCTTACTTGTGGCAGAAGCCTTTATGAGAGGATAAATTTTCTTTTTACAATAAACTCATTTGTAATTTATTAGTATATGAAATTAACTACAATTTTATCAGCCTTAATAATTTTAATGACACTTGCTACCCACGGCCAGCAGGTGAAAGTCCTTGACAAATCCGACCTGCAGCCAATCAGCCAGGTCAGCGTTGCAAACAAGAACAAGACCAAAATGGCGATCACAAACATTGACGGCGAGGCGGATCTCAAATCATTCATGGCTGGAGATTCACTTTATTTCACACATGTTGCTTTTCAGACTTTCATGGTGTTGAAATCCGCCATTCCAGCTTCAGGACAAATATACCTTACTGAAAACGTGATCAAACTTGATGAATTTGTAATCACCGGGAATCGGTCTGAAGAAAAGCGTTCTGATCTGCCAAATAAAATCGAGGTGATACAAGCCAAGGAGATTGCATTTCAGAACCCGCAGAATACGGCAATTATGCTGGAACAAACAGGAAATGTTTTTGTCCAGACAAGCCAGTTGGGGGGAGGGAGCCCCGTGCTGCGTGGCTTTGAAGCCAATAAAGTTTTGCTGGTTGTGGATGGCATTCGCATGAACAATGCCATATACCGGGCCGGACACCTTCAGAGTGCCATCACAGTTGACCCGTTTGGCCTGGCCTCAACAGAGATCCTTTATGGCCCGGGTTCTACGATTTTCGGAAGTGATGCATTGGGAGGCGTTGTCAATTTCATCACCAAAGATCCGACGCTCTCAGCCAAAGGTAAAATGGAGGTTCATGGCAATGTTCTTGGCAGGTTCTCCTCTGCCAATACAGAGAAAACCGGTGGGTTAAATCTCAATCTGGGCTGGGAAAAAATAGCTGTCCTGCTGAATTTCTCATATAGTAACTTTGGAGACCTTAGCGAAGGTAAAGTCAATAAACCGGGGTTTGGTTCCTTTGGTCAGCGACTTTTTTATGCCGATCGTATTGATGGTAATGATGTTACTGTGACGAATGATAAGCCGTGGATTCAGATAGGTTCAGCGTACAACCAGTATAATTTTTTAGGAAAAGTTCTATTTCAGCCGGGTACCCATAGTAAGTACATATTGAATGTTCAATATTCCAACTCAAGTGATATTCCAAGGTATGACCGGTTGACAGAAATGAAGAACGACAGTACCATGAGTTATGCCGAATGGTATTACGGTCCCCAGTCCCGGCTATTGGCTTCTCTGAAAGCGGAATACACCCTGAACAGCCTGTTTTTAGACCACGCCAACTTCATCGTCGGGTACCAGAATATTCGCGAAGATCGTATTCAACGTGATTTTGGCAGCTCCAGGAAAAAATTCAACCTTGAAACGGTTGGCATTGTTTCTTTTAACGCTGATTTTGACAAGAAAATAACCTCAAAAGATAACCTCCATTACGGGATCGAACTCGATTACAATGATGTTGGTTCTGCTGCTTATAACGAAAATATTAACACCGGAGTAACAACGTATGATCGTGCAACCCGTTATCCTGACAAAAAAGCCAGCATGATGTACCTTTCAGCCTTCCTTTCAAACAACTGGAAGATCAGCAAAGTATTTGCATTTTCACAGGGTATCCGGTTCAATTATGTGACATTGAATGCAGCCTACTCGGATACCATGGTTAAGATCATGAAGATCCCGTTTGATCCGAATATCACGCAACAAAACACTGCACTCAATGGGTATCTTGGCCTTATCGCCGCTCCCGGCCGCGACTGGAAATTCTCCATGGTGGGTTCCACAGGATTCAGGGCGCCCAACATTGACGATCTTACCAAACTTAATGTACTGCAATCCAACACCATTGTTGTTCCAAATCCAGATCTGGGTCCCGAGCAGTCGTACAACATTGAACTCTCCGTCAGTAAAACCATCCTTGAAAAAGTTCACCTTGAAGGCACCCTGTTTTACAACTGGCTGAAGAACGCCCAGGTTATCAGACCTTTTGCCTACAATGGAAATGATTCCATTACAATTGATGACAAGACGTATCAGACGCTGGCTCCTGTCAACACGGGTAACGCCTACGTTTGTGGATTTCAGGGAAGTGTTCTGGCGCAGGTGACAAATTCGTTTTCAATACTCAGCAATCTTTCATATACGTATGGATATGATGTTACAAAAATGTTACCCCTGGATCATATTCCGCCGGTATTCGGAATGACATCTTTCCGCCTTGAGGTGAAAAAATTCAAAGGGGATTTCTACCTGATGTACAACGGATGGAAAAGAATCAGTCAGTACAGTAACAGTGGGGAGGATAATGAAAAATATGCAACACCATACGGAATGCCTTCCTGGTACACGTTGAACCTTAAATTAAGCTACCAGATCATAAAATATGTCAATGTGGAATTGGGAATGGAAAATATTCTCGATGAAAATTACCGCAAATTTGCATCAGGCATCAGCAGCCCCGGAAGGAATGTCATCGTTGCGCTTAGAGCTAATCTCTAACAACTGCTGATGAAGGGAAATGACTTGTGGTATGACCATTTCGGAACCGTCATTGCGGATTACGAAATCAGATAAGCCGGTTTTTTCTTCATCTTCCAGTTGAAACTGCATCCTTAACAGCACCGAATTGCCGTCGATTTTGTCTCTTTTAACGACACGGTCGATGGCAATTTCTTTTGGGCACGATACATGAATCACGTAATCAAACTCCTGGCGCAAGCCACTTTCAAAAATAATGGCAGCTTCCTGGATCACGTATGGATGGTCAGAATTAAGTAAGGCCCAGTTGTGGAAATCCCGCATCACTTTCGGATGGAGAATGGAATTGAGCTGCTTCAGTGATTTGGGATCTGTAAATACAATGGTTGCAAGAGATCTTTTGTTGATCTCATAGCTTGTCGTCAGAATCCCATAGCCAAAGTTTCTCACTATTTCATTCTTAACAGAAGGATCCTCCAGGAATTTCTTCGATTCTTCATCTGCATGATAAATAGGGATACCCAGGGTGGAAAACATACCTGAAATAAGTGTTTTTCCGCTGCCGATATTGCCCGTTAATCCGATTTTCAACATTCAATATGTGGTTATTGGTGCCTTTTTATTCAGTGAGGGACTGTTTATTCTGGCTTTTTCTTTCAAATTCAAAGAAAAGGGTATCCGGGGAAACGAAATACACCTCATTCGGGAAATTCGTTTGCGAAATAATCTCCTTGCCAATGCGGTTCGTGAGCAAATACCCCTGTATGTGTTCTCCGGGATAGCGCAACCTGACATTGCGCAAACTTACCTCATACTCCCGGTATTGCCTGATGATGAATTGTTCAGAAAAGAATTCAAAGCCCTGGATTTTTATCCGAAGATAAATGGTTGAATCCGACTGATCCACCATCCTGAGATGGGCAGGAATCTGGGTGTAATTAAGATGATACTCCACCGAATAGTAATACTCTTTGGAAAGCCGCACAAGGGCCCAGATGAAAATTGAAAGCACCAGGCAAACAAGGAAAATATAGAACTGGGTTCTAAATTTGTCACTGCGGCGTTCGCGCGCACTACCGATGAATTCAAGGAAATCGGATTTCATCGGAAAAGAATTTGCTCAGATTACTTTGCTTCGATCGTTTGACTGTTATCCATGGCAACCGCAGTTTTCTCTATACGGAGTCGAACGCTGTTTTCAACCTCAATGGTTACAGTGGTTTCCTGGATCTCAACGATCCTGCCATGAATACCGCCAATGGTAATTATTTTCTGACCTTTCTGAAGGCTCTCCTTGAATTTTTTCTGATCTTTTGAACGCTTCATCTGCGGACGGATGAAAAAGAAATAGAAAACAACGATGATCAGAACAAGGGGCAAAAAAGAGAGCCAGCCATTCTGCTGGGCACCCTGGCCCTGTGGAGCCATTAAAAGAATGTTTAATAGATTTGTCATACAGATTTATTATTTACGATTTAAAATTTACGATTTAATGCCATGCAATTAAATGAATCAACTTTTTATTATCTCACAACCTATTTTTCTGTCGTCGGGTTCACCACCTGGGCTTTGATTCTGATCACTGTGGCATTGGGTTGGGTATTTGATGTAACCACGACACTTTTAGACTGGTATCCGCGTTTGCCATTGCTGTTAAAAGCAACCTTTACCACTCCGCTCTCCCCGGGCCGGATCGGGGTTTTAGGGTAAGAAGGAACGGTGCACCCGCAGGATGTGCTGACTTCAGCAATAATGAGGTCGGATTTTCCTGTGTTCGAAAAATTGAAAGAATATGATACTGATTCCCCCTCTATAATCCTGCCGAAATCATGTTCAACCTCTTCAAATTTAATAACAGGAAGAGCTCCATTGTCAGCAGTGCCACTGGCGGAATTGGGATTGTTAACCAAATCTGCAGGGATTAATTCCTGCCCGGCAGAACCACCCTGCCTGCAGCCTGAAAATGTCAGCAAAACAATAAATATTACTAAAATTGAAAGTGTTTGGCCTTTCATGAAGTTTGCATTTTAAACGGTGCAAAGGTACTAATATTTTTCATACTTTTACCGCTATGCGCATCTACCTGATAGGTTACATGGCCTCCGGAAAATCCAATCTTGGCAGGCAACTGGCTGAAAAACTCAATGTTCAGTTCATTGACCTTGACTATTTATTTGAAGAACGTTACAAGATCAGTGTTCTTGATTTTTTTGAAAAATACGACGAACAGGCTTTTCGGATAATAGAGCGATCATTGCTGGCCGAAACAACGCAGATCGAAGATGTTGTGATTTCAACAGGTGGTGGAACCCCGTGTTTTTTTGACAATATGGAAGTGATAAAAATGGCGGGGACCTCAATTTATCTGAACTGGGAATTGCCAGCCCTGCTTGCCAGGCTTAAAATGGTGAAACGTAAAAGGCCGCTGCTTAAGAATATTCCGGCAGGGGACCTTGAAATTACTGTCGCTGCCCAACTCCGGGATCGGTCGTATTTTTATAACCAGGCTGATATTATCATGGCTGGCGAAAATTGCGATGTGGAATCTCTCCTGGAAAAATTGCGAAACAGCCCAGCCGGGTGCTAATCTCTGCGTATCAGCAAGGCAATATTTTCTACATGCTGGGTATGCGGGAACATATCGACGGGTTGACAGGTTTCTAAAAGATACTGCTCAGTTAACAAGGCAATATCCCTGGCCTGGGTTGCAGGATTACAACTGACATAAACGATCTTTTCGGGACCAACATCCATGATGGTTCGAACTACTCTTTCGTGCATTCCGTTACGTGGCGGATCGGTGATAATGATTTGCGGCTTCCCCTGTCCTGCAATAAATTCAGGGGTCAGAATTTTTTCAGCCTCCCCTGTAAAAAAAATGGTATTCGGGATTTTGTTGATGGCAGAGTTTATTTCCGCATCTGCAATGGCAGCGGCAACTGATTCAATTCCAACGACTTTTTTAACATACGGCGCAACAAAGTTTGCAATTGTTCCGGTGCCGGTATACAGGTCGTAAACAAGTTCGTCGCCCTTGAACATCGCAAGTTCAGCAGTAATTTTATAAAGGTTTATTGCCTGGAATGAATTGGTTTGAAAAAAGGAGGCAGGTCCAATGCGAAATTCAACCTCTTTTCCCCCTGGTTTGAAAGCGGGCATCCTTTCCGTGATGTATGGTTCCCCCTTGAAAAGATGAAATTCCAGATCATAAATGGTATCATTCTGCTTCGGATTGATCACATAAAAGAAACTGGTGATCTCTGGAAACAGACCAGAAAGATGTTCCAGCATCGGCACGAGGTGATCCTCCATGCTCCTGACAACAAGGATAACCATCAGTCCGCCGGCTTCGGTGTTGCGAATGATCAGGTTGCGCAAAAATCCCTGCCATGTTCGTACATCATAAAATGTAAGGTGATGCTCCATGGCATATTTTCTGGCCTCGGTACGGATGGCGTTCGAGGGATCCTTCATGTGAAAACATTCAAGGATATCAACTACTTTATCAAAGAATTGCGGAACATGAAATCCAAGTGCGTTGGTGTTTGCAGTTCCCGGTTCAACATTCCTGTCTTCATCGGTCAGCCATCGGTGGTTGGAGAAGGTGTAATCGAGTTTATTGCGATAGTACCTTGTTTTTGGGGAGGGGAGGATGGGTGAAATGACCGGGTTTTCCAGCCTGCCAATCCTGGTAAGGCTTTCGTAAACCTGTTTTTGTTTGTAGTATAGCTGCTCCTCATACTTCATTCCCTGCCACCGGCACCCCCCGCAAAGTCCGAAATGCGAACAATGCGGTTCAACTCTTTTAGGAGAATAGTGATGAAAATGAACTGCTTTACCTTCAAGGAATTTCTTTTTCTTTCTTGTTATCTGAACATCGATCACATCACCGGGAACGACAAAAGGGACAAATACAACCTTATCATTGATTTTGCCTACAGCCATCCCTTCAGCACCGGCATCGATGATCTCTACATTTTCGTAAATCATATTTTTTCTTCGGTTTCCGGCATAAGGTATTTCCTGATGATTTCAAACAGGTCATCCTTGCGGAATGGTTTTGATAAATAATCATTCATGCCTGCTGAGATACACTTTTCACGGTCGCCCGGCATGGCGATGGCCGTAAGGGCTATGATCGGAATCCGTTGTTCAGGATTCTCAATTTTACGAATCTCCATCGTCGCCTGAAAACCATCTTTTTCAGGCATGTGTACATCCATGAAAATGAGGTCAACCTTGTTGTTTATGAACTGTGCGATTGCCTCATTTCCATTAATGGCAGAGATTACCCGGACCCCTGTTTTTAACAGCATCACCGTCAATAATTTCATGTTGATGCTGTTATCTTCGGCAATCAGAATCGTTTTACCCGGTTCTATTGCAAATATATTTTCGTTTGCTGGCATGGATTGGCTGGTTTGTTCATTTGTTTGTGTATTCCCAATATGCAGGAGATCAAAAAAGTCCTTCATTTTTACCGGCTTGGTAAGATAACGGTCGATTCCAAGATCTTTGCAACGCTCAAATATGTTCTCTTTCTCAACGGATGAGTACATGAAAATAACAGGTTTCTGTCTAAGTCGCTGGTTATCCCTGATCTTTTCAGCAACTGCGATGCCATCCATTCCAGGCATGTGCATATCAACTATGACAAGATCAAAAACAAACTCTGTTTCACTGGCAGTTTCTAGAATTTGCAGTGCTTCCGCCCCGTTTGAACAAATTGTGGAATCAATGCCCCAGTAATTGAGCATGTCTTTCATGATCTTCAGGTTCGTATAGTTATCATCCACAACCAGGACTTTTTTAATATCTGGTCTTTGGGTGTCCAAAGCCGCGTGCCGGGGGGCTATCACCAGGGGTAACACAAAACTGAATGTGCTCCCGACGCCAAGTTTACTCTCCACAGTTAAGAACCCATTCATGATCATCGTCAGCATGCGCGAAATGGAAAGCCCCAGTCCGGTTCCTCCATATTTTCTTGTTGTTGAATTGTCTGCCTGGGTGAACTGATCGAAAATATGTTCCTGGTTGCCTTCGGCTATTCCTATTCCGGTATCCTTGACACTGAATACGATGCTGATTTTACCATTTTCCAATGAACTGTCAGGATGCTTTTTGGCTGAGATGCATATCTCGCCTTTTTCAGTGAACTTAATTGCGTTGCTGATAAAATTTACCAGTATTTGCCTGATTCGCAGCGGATCTCCATAAAAGTACTCAGGCAAGCCGGGTTCGATGTCACACAATAACTCCAGGTTCTTTTCAAAGGCCTTTACTGTCAGAATATCCACGCTTTTTTCGAGAACCTCATAAATATTGAACTCTACATGCTCTATGTCCAGCCTTCCTGCTTCGATTTTCGAGAAATCGAGGATGTTGTTGATGGTATCTAGCAGCAAATAGGCCGAAGTTTGTATCGATTCAAGATAATCCCGCTGACTGGAGGTGAGGTTGGTTGTGAGTGCAAGTTCTGTCATACCGATCACTCCGTTCATCGGGGTCCTGATTTCATGGCTCATCGTGGCAAGAAATTCTGATTTGGCGCGGTTGGCATGCTCAGCCTCCTCCTTTGCTTTCTGAAGATCGGTTTCTATCCGCTTTCTTTCTGTAATGTCAATAAGAATGGCAATGACTGCCGGTTCGTTGTCAAAGATAATGTTGTCACTGCGTATGATGGTATCTATTACCTCGCCGCTTTTGGTAATCGCTTTTATCTCATAATCCCTTACCTGTTCAATGCCTTCACTGCGTTTTCGTAAATTGTCAACTACCGTTGCTTTAGACTCTTCTGCGATAAATTCCATGATATTCTTGTCCAGGATCTCTTCAAGCGTAGCACCCATCACTGAAAGTGCAGCTTCATTCGCAAAAAGGATCCTTCCCATCCGGTGTATGATAATCAGGTCAGGCAGTTTATGAACCAGGGTGGAATACCTCAGGTTGCTTTCAAACAGATCTTTTTCAACTTTCTTCCTGTCAGTAATGTTTTCTTTGATGGCGATAAAGTTGGTGACTTTGCCCTCCTTGTTTTTAATTGGGGCGATGCTGGTAGATTCCCAGAAAAAATCGCCGTTTTTCTTCCTGTTATATATTTCTCCCTTCCATTCATTCCCGGATAAAATAGTGTCCCATAATGTCTTATAAAAATCGGCATCCTGCAAGCCTGATTTTAAAATCCGTGGATTCTCACCGATGGCTTCCTCTGCCGAATAGCCGGTAAGTTCTGTAAAACGTTGGTTTACATATTCAATTTTACCTTGTAAGTCGGTAATCATGATGGTATTTGCGCTCTGCTCAACAGCAGTAGATAACTTTAATATCTGTTCATCTGCCCGGTTTTTCTCTGCAATTTTCTTGATCAAATCTGCCTGCTGAGTATGAAATCTGCGGATCAGTCGTGCGATATCTCCAAATTCATTCTGCTTTTCAAGGATGTCTTTAACTGAACCTATATCCCCGCTTGACAAACTATTGGTGATTTGTTTCAGTGGTGTTGAAATCCACAGATTGATCCAATACAAAAAGCCCAAACATACGATCAACAGGATCAGTGAGGCTGCAATGGCAAAATAGCTTAATGTGTTTAATTCGCTGTTCAACTCGTTTGGTCGCTGAAATTCGATGAATCCCAGTTTTTCCCCTGATGTAGCTTTGAGCAGTTCATAAATCACCTCGTTTTCCTGTTTAACCTGATCCCGGATGGTCACTGGGTTCTGCATGATTCTGAGTATGAACCCTGTCGCTTCTTCAATCTCACCACAATATGATTTGTTCCAGAGTCTGGCTGCAATGAGGTACCCGTTTGGCCTGGTCTGACGCTTAATGTCAAAAGTAGGGACAATCGTCGAACCGAAAATCTCATAGAGTTGTCCGTTCTGGAAAATGAAACTGTTCCACGTGGTTTTACCTGAAAAGAGCTCTTTTATCTGCCCCGCAGTCAACGAAAAAATGGTGTCACTTGTGTCATGAACTGAAAAAATCACTCTTCCTGCCAGATCATAGCTGCCAATGTAGCTCATATTGAACGTTGACAGGATTGGGGGGAGATTTTTGCCTGCCCATGCTGTATCCCTGGTTTTTGCATGTGTTACCATGTCATCCCAGGCGGAGTTGTCTTTTATTGGTTTTAAAAAACCCTCCATTTTAAAACCAAGAACTGTCCGTATTACTTGTTTGTCGCTGCTCTGCTTGGAATCAAGGTACAACTTCTGCTCCTGAGCGCGGATGTAAAAATAACTGAGTGCAAATAGTAC
>CAIYJU010000101.1 GCA_903926565.1 uncultured Bacteroidales bacterium | reverse complement strand
GTATGAAAGAACGAGGGCCATGAGCAATATAGCGAGCACCAGAAATGAGAAGAACCGGGTTGTCCTTGAATAAACCTTGCTGAAAGCAAACCCAAAGAATATCGGAATAAATAAGGCTAAAATAACCCCATAAGCGGTATGATCATTGTAAAAAGGTTCCATAACCCAATGGCCTGCCTGCTCATCAAACCCCCACAAAGAGTGGTTGTAGGTAGTATATGCGATCACTCCTATCAGAGGAATGGTGTAAAACCAAATGAAAAGCCTGATATTCGACCTTTTGCGGAACAGCTGGATGCCAAGGATGAAAAAAGGAACGACAAACCAGAGTCGTGCCAGCAAATGTTTGAAGGACACGAGGGGCAAATCACTGGTCATGCTGGTAATCAGCATCCACATAAGCTGCAGACCAATCACAATTGTTAAGGGATGACCCCATATCTTTTTCTCAACTTCGTTGCTATAAAACAATTTGATGATAAAGATCAATAAAACACCCAGCATCATTGGTTCTGAAGGCATTGATACACCAACATTAAATTCAAACTGGGTGATGTTAATGGCAACAGGGGTCAGCGCTGTAATCAGCAACAGCACCTTGTCGAGAGAATAAAAATAGAGGTAAAGTATTACAAGGAACAGCGGAAAAAAAAGCAACCAATAGATATCCCGATAGATCAGATAGCAATTCAATCCGATAAATATCGCACTCAGCATATAGAGGATCGTAATCCTTTGATTGCTTCCGGTAAGGTAACTTTTTATTTCTGCAAGTTTATCCCTCATTGCCATCTGTTGACAGGCTGCGGAATTTGCCGCGTTCAATCAATCCAATGATCAGGACAGCCATAAAGAATGCAGCAAGGGTGCTGAAGACCACAATGAGCCAGCGGATGGGATAGGCTTTTTTATCGGCTACGAAAGGCTTGCTGAGAACATTCACATAGGTATATTCGCGGTTGTAGTCAAGCAGGGCACGATCTGCATCCAGTTTCATCGCGCTGAATGTTCCTGATTCTGACTTGATCATTTCGCCCAGCACCAGCATCTCACCGCCCTTTTCTTCCAGGTTCTTCTTCATCGCCTTTGCCTCCGCCGAACGCACAGAACCTCCGCCGGTACTCAGGTATGCACGCAACACTTCGCGGGTCTGTGCTTCATATTGAAGAATTCCGTATTTCATTCCGAGCTCCTGTGTCTTGTTTTTCAACGAGTCCATGTAAACCTTTTTCACACCCATGATATAGTTGTAGTTAGAGACAACCTCACCGAATTTCTGTTTGTGCATTGCCCTGATCTTTTTGTTGTAAGCATCAAGCATGGCATTAATGAGGTCGCGGGCCATCACGGGGTCCTTATCAAGAATTTCAATTTCAACGGCTTCAAATGGTGTTTTGTTAACATGTACCCGTTGACTGTAAATCCAGCTGAGGGTACTTTCAAAATGGGTGTAGGCTGAATCCAGTTCCCAGTGTTTTGCCAGGTTAAACTTTTTCACCAGCGAATCCCGGATATCCCTTGACTGGAAAATTTCGACACTTTGCTCGGTTTCACTCTCATCAGAATAAGGAGAGACATTGGATGGATAAAGCAGGCAATTGGATTTATAAAGTGGTGTGATGAATATCGGACTCGAAAACAAGGCAGAAAGCAGGATGGCAGCAATAATAACAACAACCAGCTGCATCTTCCACTTAAGTACGACATCAATGATATTTTTACTGCTGAAAAAACTGTCCATATATTGGATTTTATTTTATGATTGCCCTATCTGAAATTTTTTGTGAGAATTGTAATCTGAAATTTTTTCCATGACCATGATCACGATGATCGACATAAAAAGTGCCGCTACTGTCGAAACCATGATGATAAGCCAGCGCATGGGATAGGATTTGCGTTCAGCTTTATAGGCATCACTCACAATGAATTTCTGCGGAAGGTTTTCCTCGGCATCTACTTTTGCCTGCTTATATTTTGTCTCCAGCAAAATCAACTGTTCCGTTTTAAATTCCAGTGAATTTTTCAGTGCCATATAAATACCACCATATTTACCCAAAATATCGAGTTTCTTCTGCAATGCAGCCTGTGCCGTGCGATTTCCATTCATGATGGCAATGGCATTCTGCTGGTTAAGAACCTGTGACTGGTATTCAACATCATTGACGCCCAGCCCTCCGAGGGTGATCAGGGAATCAACAATTTTATCCTTTTCTGCTTTCATGGAATTGTATTCAGCCTCCACTACCCTGAACCCTTTGACAGAGCGCTGACGCATCATGTCATTTTTCGCTGAGTCAAGCAATGAAGCAATGGTGTTGGCAATATCAGCCGCTACCTGCGGGTCTTTATCGTACACCGAAATCTGAACAGCCATGAATTCAGTCCGTCTGAAGGTAATGTTGTTGTCGTACTCCTTGAAAAGATTGGAGTATTTAACATCAGAGGTACTGTCAATGTCATAATGACGCATCAGATCAAACTTGTGCATGACCCGATCGCGGATTTTATTTGAATTAAGTATCTGAAGCAGTTGTTCCGCCTGGTCATCCTCGCCAAACGCTGTAATATCCTGTCCTTTTACAGACTGCTCATTCAGCAATGATTTCGAGATTGAACTGCTGCTTGCCGGGAACATGATTACTGTTGACCTGAATTTGGGTGTAATGAACCAGGGGGACGAAAAAAACCAGGAACACACCAGGGCAATAACCATCACGATGAACAAGGGTTTACGCCATTTATAGAGAAAAATTACGAGATTGGACGAGTCGAAATCTTCTCCTTTTTTCATTTCACTGGCCATAGATGACTTTTCAAAATTGGGCTCAAAGGTAGGTATTAATACGTAATGTACCAAAGTAAGTTACATGGAAAGGCTAAATAATCAGCGGTCTTCGCGCAAAATCTTGACCAGGGAACCGAAACTCCAAAGACGCAAAAAGGCGGCAAGAACAACCGACGAAACAAGCATCAGTGTAAAGTTCCCCACCCATGCATAATTGATTGGAAGGAAAGGGTATGGAATAACTAATATTTTTGATATCACATTGAAGGCGATTACCCCGCCCAAAAATACCAGGAGGGTGAGCAGATACCGGTAATTGACACTAAATTTGAAAATTCGCTGTACCATCAGAACCTGGAGGATGGCCATGGTGAACTGAGTAACCAGGCTCGAGATTGCAGACCCCGGAGCCAACAGCCGGGGGATGAGCATATAGTTAAGAATTAAATTGATAACCAGGCCAAAAAATGCAATCATGTTGAGTTGCCTCAGGTTCCCGTTTGCCGTGAGCAGTGTGCCAAAGATGTAGGTTGTGGATACGGCAATGAAACCCGGTATCAACAGGCGAAAAACGTCTGTAGATGCCTGAATATGTGTATCATACAAAAGATCCATCATTTCATAACTATAAAAGAATGAACCAAAACCAACAATGATGGCCAGGGTGATGATGAGCGTAAATGACAGTTTAAGCATGTGCTCGATGGGCTGTTTCTTTTTGATCATTTTTGAGAAGATCGGAACGAGAAGTACCCCAAAAAGATAGGCAATCATATTTGCCGCATCAAGCAACCGGAAACCCGAAGCATAGATACCAACCTGCTCGTTTCCAGTCTCCTTGGGAAGCAGGTATTCCATCATCACCGGATCCAGGCGGTTGTAGCATGTCATCAGCAAAACCAGCAATGCAAAGGGCAAACTCTGCTTCATGATCATGAGGAAAAACGGCCAGTTCCAATTAAGTTTGCGAAACCGTGCCTTTTTAACCACAATGATAAAGGCCAGTGCAGCTGTAATTGAATAGGCAGCAGTCTGGGAATAAACAAACCACTCAATGCGGAACGGCACGGCAGTCAGGTGCCCCCATAGCAATATACCGCAGAAAAGGATCATCAGCAAACGATCGAGTACCGACAACATGCTGTCGGTTTTAAACATCATGAAGCCCGAGATATTCGATCGCAGGTAAAGGATGAAAGACAAAAGGAACTGATTAAGTGCAAGCCAGCCCAAAAGCCTGAACTGGTCAGCATTGTATCTCAGGATTAATGCAACAACGAATGCAATGACGACATAAGTAAGGCCCAAAAGCAGTTTCAGAACCAGAATCCCTGAAAAATGCTTATTCAGCAGATGGTTGTTCTGAGCGATATTCCGGTTATTGAAATTGGTGATCCCAAGGTCGAGGATGATGTTGAACAGGAAGGAAAAATTCAGGATTACAAAATAGAAGCCATAATCCCCCACCCCAACAATTTTTTGTACGGTTAGGTCTATCCCAAAAATCCATACAGGTTTAATGAGAAGATTTAAAAAAAGGAGTAACCCCAGGTTTGTCAGGAACTTCCGCTGCATGAACCAAGAATAAAAGTTGCCAGGAGCGGTAACTTTTTATTATAACTCAAAAAAAATTCAGATATTTGCTACAAAGTTAAGAAAATTAATGAACATCGCTGTTAATACCCGGCTGCTTATTCAGAACAGACTCGAAGGAATTGGTTGGTTTACGTATGAATCCCTGAAACGTATTACGACCCAACATCCAGAGCATCAGTTCTTTTTCATCTTTGATCGTGACTATGATCCTGAATTCCTGTTTGCTGATAACATCACGCCGATCATTCAGTATCCGCATGCCCGTCATCCTGTACTCTATTATGCCTGGTTTGAGTTATTCATTCCCAAACTGCTGGAGCGGATTAAACCGGATCTTTTCCTGTCGCCCGACGGTTTTTTATCTTTAAAAACCCCGGTGAAATCCATGGCGGTTTTTCACGATCTGAACTTTGAACACTATCCTCAGGATATTCCCTTATGGACACGCAGATTCTACCGGCAGTATTTTCCAAAATATGCGGCAAAAGCGGCACGTATTGCAACCGTATCGGAATATTCGAAGGCTGATATCGTGAAACAGTACAAGGTGCCTGCTGACAAGATCGATGTTGTTTTCGACGGTGCCAATGATGCGTACCACCCTTTGACCAAACAGGAGAAACTGAAAGTTCGCGCGGCATACAGCAATGGACTCCCCTATTTTATCTTCATAGGTTCCCTGCATCCGAGGAAAAATCTGGTGAACCTTTTCCGCGCTTTCGACCTTTTCAAGAAATCAAATCCTTCTGATGTGAAGCTGCTGATCGTCGGAGCAAGGAAATGGTGGACACGTGACATCGACCTGGCATTTAACAGGATGATCTACTCCGATGATGTAATTTTTACCGGACGCCTTGACATCGATGAGCTTGCAAATGTTCTTGGTTCAGCCATTGCCCTCACTTATGTATCCTATTTTGAAGGATTCGGTATCCCGATTGTTGAGGCTTTCCGCTGCGATGTCCCCGTCATTACATCCAATGTTACCTCGATGCCTGAGGTTGCAGGTGATGCCGCTATCCTGGTGAATCCTTTTGATCCGGAATCCATAGCAGAAGCACTGTACAAAGCATACCAATACGAAAGCATCCGGGAAGAGCTGATTACCAGGGGTCGTCGCAGGAGAGACATGTTCTCGTGGCAGCAAACTGCCGACCGTTTGTGGGAATCTATTGAAAAAGCCGTTAAATCCTGACAATGATGAACATCCTTCTGCTGGGTTCGGGGGGGCGTGAGCATGCATTGGCATGGAAACTCTCTCAAAGCCCGCTACTTACAAAATTATATATTGCTCCCGGGAATGCTGGGACTTCAAAAACCGGAACCAACCTGGAACTTGATTTAACTGACTTCCACAGCATCAGGGATGCCGTGATTGCCCTGAACATCAACATGGTGATTGTCGGTCCTGAGGATCCCCTGGTAAATGGCATTCATGATTTCTTTCTTGCGGACCAGGATATCCGTCATGTTCCGGTGATCGGACCGGTAAAAAAAGCAGCCATGCTGGAAGGCAGTAAAGATTTTGCCAAGCAGTTTATGAACAGAAATGGAATTCCAACCGCCCGGCACCAAACTTTTGATATAACATCCCTTGATAAGGGAATTGAATTTCTTCATACACTGAGTGCTCCATATGTTTTAAAAGCCGACGGCCTGGCCTCCGGCAAAGGGGTCATCATTTGCAAAGACCTGGGGGAAGCGGTCAAAGAACTCAGGCACATGCTGGAGGATTCCAGCTTCGGCGCGGCATCTCAACAGGTGGTCATCGAAGAATTTTTGTCAGGCATTGAGCTTTCTGTGTTTATTCTTGCAGATGGGAAAAATTACCTGCTTCTTCCCGAAGCCAAAGATTATAAAAAAATCGGAGAAGGCGATACCGGTCCGAATACAGGCGGAATGGGGTCAATTTCACCGGTTCCTTTCGCTGATGATATCTTCATGGAGAAAGTGAAACAACAGATCATACTGCCTACCATGAGCGGATTGCTTGCAGAAGGAATTGAATATAAAGGATTTATCTTCTTCGGATTGATCAAGGTGGGCGAAGATCCGTATGTTATCGAATACAACTGCCGTTTGGGCGATCCTGAAACCGAATCGCTGATCCCACGCCTCAGAAATGATCTCGTTCAGTTGTTTAAGGCGGTGGCAAATCAGTCACTGGATACTGAAACAATCTCGGTGGATCCCCAATTTGCAGCTTCTGTGATGCTTGTTTCAAACGGATATCCTGAAGCTTATGAAAAGGGAAAGGTCATTGCGGGCGAAGAGAAGGTGAATGACAGCCTGGTATTTCATGCAGGAACCAAATTGAATTCAGAAAAGGGACATGCTGTTTCGAACGGAGGGCGTGTAATGGCAGTCACATCGATGGGGCTGACCATGCAGGAAGCCCTTGGCAAATCATATAAAAATGCAGCGCAGATAAACTTTGAAGGAAAGCACTTTCGAACGGATATCGGTTTTGACCTTTAACCGGCATCCGCCTCGCACTTAACACTTAACACTTAACACTTAGATAAAAGTGTTCATCAAATTTTTCAAATCCAGCTTCTTTATCCAATACCTGGTAATCGGAATAACAGGATTAGCCTTGTGGGGCAATGCATTTCTCAACCCTCCGGGAATGCCTCTCCCGGAGATTCCTGTACCTTTATATTCCCTCCTGTTCAGTTTAATTGGCCCGATGCCGTTTTTGGCGACCGCACTTGGTTTTTGCATTGTGATCGCAGAAACCTACTGGCTGACCCGCATATTAAGCTACCATGAACTCGTGTTGAAAAACTCTTCACTTTCCGCCCTCGTTTTCCTTGTAATGATGAGTTTTCTCCCGGGTCAGCTTACCCTCAATCCCATTAACATTGCACTGGGATTTATGATCCTGATTTTATACCACCTGCTGATCTCATATAACCGGCCCGAACATCTTGACAGGATTTTCGCAGCAGGATTCTTTACTGCCATCGCCAGTATGTTTTATTTACCGTTTATCCTGTGGTTTATTTTCGTAATTATCAGTTTCCTTGTTTTCCGGGCCGGGAACTGGAGGGCCTGGATGGCGGCAATTACCGGGCTTATCACCCCTTTCATCTACCTGGCTGTCTGGTTTTTCTGGCACGACGAATTCATTGTCAGGTTGCTGGAATACAAAACATTCTTCAGTCATATCCTTGTTTTCCCAAATCCTTTTCACAATGATTTCTGGATACTGTCAGGATTTACGCTGCTGCTGGCTTTATGGGGCATTATGCAGTTCCGGAGCGGCCCTCAAAGAACCGTTGAGGTTCGGGTGAAAGCCAATATTTTACTCTGGACGTTGTTGTTCACCGTACTCTCTTTCGTTTATTCCAGATCGATGGCTATCTTTCATCCGGCATTGGCCATGCCAGCGCTTTCAATGGTAATTACAGGAACACTCATCGGCTTAAAAAAGACAAGGGTGGCCGAGATCATCCTCCTGGTCTATTTTTTAATTGTCCTGCTTAACAATTTATTTATTCACAATCTTTGGTATCATTGATGCCTTGTCACATGCTGCTCAGTCATTATTCTGAAAATCTTATAGAAGCAGGCTGCGACGAAGCGGGTCGCGGGTGTCTTGCAGGACCTGTGTTTGCTGCAGCAGTCATTCTTCCGCGCGATTTCAGTGATCCGATTCTGACGGATTCAAAACAACTTTCGGAGAAACAACGTGACAGATTGCGCCCTGTTATTGAATCCAACGCCATCGCCTGGGCGGTAGCCAGCATTGATGCAGGAATCATTGATGAGATAAATATCCTGTGGGCTTCAGTCCTTGCCATGCATCATGCAGTTGATCAGCTTACAACCCGGCCGGAATTGCTGCTGATCGATGGAAACAGGTTTAAACCTTATTTCGGGATCCCTCACAATTGCATTGTGAAAGGAGATGAAAAATTTCTTTCTATTGCTGCAGCATCAGTATTGGCGAAGACTTACCGCGATGAGTTCATGTGCCGTATCCATTCAGAATACCCGGCGTATGGATGGAACAGTAACAAGGGTTATCCATCTGAAAAACACAGGAATGTCATTACAGAAATTGGAATAACCCCATATCATAGGAAAACATTCAGGATGCTGCCTGCAACCCGTTAGGTCCGACCGCCTCACCGCCCATTCGCCTGTCCGTTTTTTTTTACCGCAATTAACAATTCACCTCTTAGCTATTGAAAACTTTTTCGTCATAATTTATTTCTTCATCATACCTTTGCCGCGGTTTTTCCCAACAAAAACCATCAATGAGGAATTTCAGAACCATTCTGATTGCAGTTGCAGTGACTATTGCTGTGGCAGGTTTTTCCTGGCTCGGCTTTACGCTGTATAATAAATTCCAGCCGCCTTCAGAATCACCCTTCAATGCCATTCCGGGGAACACAGCCCTCATCATCCAGCTGAACAAGGCAGGTAACCTGCTCGGGGAACTTAACAGGTCGAACCTTCTTTGGCGGGCACTTTCGCGCTTCCCGGGCATCATCACGGTAAAAAACGAGCTCCATTTTGTCGATTCCGCGAGCCGGAAAAATGAAAAAATCAATAAAATTTTCCAGCAGTACAACATACTGGTCTCAATAACCCTGAGTGGCCGGAACAATTTCGGGGCCCTCTACCTGGCCACCGTTGCAGGGCGAGATCCTGAATCATACATTCTTGAGTTTATCAATGAAATAAACACAGGCAAGGCCATCCTTTCTGAAACTCCATATTCTACGGTCACCTTGCACCGGATTCAATCAGGCGGCAGCCGTGAAGCATTTTATTTTGCGGTGCTTAAGGGGGTTTTCATCGGAAGTTTCCACGCCGACCTCGTGAAACGGGCCATTGACCGGCTTTCGCTGAACACGCCCATGGCTGCCTCCTCAGGGTTCAGGAAAGTTCAGGCAACTGCAGGAAAAAAAGTTGATGCCAACATCTATATCAACTATCGCTTTTTTTCACTTGTATTGTCAAAAATAACACTGGAAGACGATCTTCCAGACCTGCTGAAATTTTCGAATTTTGCGGATTGGAGCGGACTCGACCTTATTATTAAAAAAGATGAACTGTTATTTAACGGCATCACGGTTGCTTCAGACAGCAGCCAGCAGTTTCTCTCACTCTTCGCCGATCAGACTCCGCAGCGAAAAGAGATTGCCGCCATCATACCGGATAAAGTGCTCTATTTTACTGCCTTCGGCTGGAGCGACCCTTCCCGGTTCTGTCGGCGTTTTCAAAACCGGATGCAACGTGAGGAAAACTTTACTGGCGAGCAAAATGATGTAATTTCATTGATAGACCGCTATCAGTTAAACGTCAGTGAATACTTTCTGCCCTGGATGGGCAATGAAGGCTGCCTGTTTGTGCTTGAAGACCAGAATTCCTCCATGGAGGTTGGATATACAGGTTTCAATACCAGGGACACACTGCTTACTGCAACAACGCTTTTTGCGCTGGCAGATACCCTTGGCATCAGGTATGATTCCCTTCAGTATAACGGTCACAAAATCTACAGACTGGCCCTGCCAGCATTTATCCCCGCTCTTTTCGGTGAATTGTTCGGGAAGTATGAAGCCAATTGCTTCACCTTTGTTAAGGATTACATTGTTTTCGCAGCCCACCCCAGGGATCTTGAGACTGTTATTGATGCGGCATCTGACAGGGCGACACTTTCAAACGACAGGGTATATAATGATTTTGACGTCAATTTATCTGACAAATCAAATATTTTCACCTATTTCAATACACGTAAGGCTGCAAATTCATTAAAAAGGCTCCTCAACCAGGATCTTTCGGATCAATTGAACCCGATGATGGACACCCTCCGCAAATTTGAATCGGTTGCATTCCAGTACAGCAACTCAGGAGGTCAGTTCTATTCAAGCTTCTTCCTGCGTTACGACCCTAACCTTGGCAAGGAAGGCCCCTTGCAATGGCATGCCGGCCTTGATACGACCATTGTGGGGCAGCCAAAGATCATAAAGACTTCAACCACCGGAAATATGGCAGTTGTCGTATCCGACATTTCCAACAATCTCTATATGGTCAACAACCAGGGCCACATTGCCTGGAAGTTGCATATCATGGGCAAAATGCTGGGTAATATCCAAACCGTTCAGCTTCACGGCAGTGATTCATTATTTTTACTTTTCAACACAGACACCCACCTCTACCTTCTTCATTCCGATGGCAGGTTCGCAGATAAATTCCCGATGCGTTTTCCACTGCACGCCACCAATGGGATCACCGTAACAGATTGGGATAAAAATCTGGATTACAGTATCATGGTGGCTTTCCAGGATAACAGGATCTATTGCTTCACCATGGATGGAGTTTCCCAGTATGGTTGGAAACGTCCAAACCTTAAGGAGGATGTCACCGAGCCTGTTTCCTGTTTTACGGTTGGGAATAAAGATTACATACTTGTGTCGGGTATCACGGGTAATACCATGATCCTCGACCGCACCGGGGATGTTCAGATTACCCCGGGGCCAAAATTCACCCACGCCCCGTTATCAGGATTTCATGTGAATAAAACCAATAAAAAAGGGACCTTTATCACGACCGGACAGGACGGTAAAGTGATCTTTATCCAGGAAAACGGCCACACCAGTGAGGTTACGATGAACCTGTTTTCTCCGGGGCACCGGTTCTTCTATGAAGACATCAGTGGAAATGGCCAGCCGGAGTTTATCTTTTCTGATAAAAACAACATTTATTATTACAACCGTAATTATAAATTAGTTTACTCTTATGCATTTCGCCGTGAAATCAGCCATCCCCCTTTCGTGTTAAATGGTAATAATGGAAAGGCAATGATCGGATATGTTGTTCCAGAGACCAATGAACTCTTTTTATTTGATCAGAACGGGTACCGTGAACTCGAATCTGGCATCCGGGGAAATACCCCGTTTGACGTGGGTTTCCTTGAAAATAATGCCCAACTTAACCTGGTTGTAGGAGCCGGCAGATTTCTAAAAAACTACCGGTTACCGAAGCCTTAAAACAGTTCCTTGCTTTAGTTTAGCGCCGTCACTCAACTTATTTCTTTTATACAGAAATTTAATCCTGAGTCCATACAGCTGTGAAATGTAATAACAGGTCTCTCCCTGCAGAACCTGGTGATTTTTCACGGCTCCTTTGCGACGTTTTTGCAGGAGGTAAACGATTTGCCCGGGTTTAAGTGAGGTAGCCCGTGGCAGATCATTAAATTTGAGAAGATCACCCACGGTAGTGTTAAAATCGCGGGCAATTAAATAGAGATTATCATCGGGTTGGGCAATGATGACCTGTAATTGGTTGTTTTCATAAATATTTCGATTCCCCGGTCCTTTGGAAAGGAATAAAAACCTGTATTTCAAGGCAATATTTTCAAGCGTATCCGGATCAACAACCTTGTCGGCTGGAATCTCAGCAATCATCGGCCTGTCAAAACGGTCAAGATGAAAGGTCTCTATGGTCTTGATGAGCAGTTGCGGATATGATGGGTTGGTGGCATAACCAGCTGCCTTCAATCCGTTTGCCCAACCTTTATAATCAATGATATCAAGGCTGAACAGGGGTTTGTACCGGTCGCGGGTGGTAAGGAAAAGAGAATGGTCTTTAAATGATTCAAGCGGATTGTTGTACTTCCTGAAACATTCGTTTTTTGTTTCGTCATCTTTGTAAAATGTCATACCAGTCCATTCCTTATGGCATTTAATCCCGAAATGGTTTTTCGCCTCAAGCGCCAACGGGCTTCGTCCGGCGTTGGATTCCAGGATGCCCTGCGCCAGCGTGATACTCGCCGGGATGTGATAATCAAGCATCTCTTTTACAGCAATATCACTGTATTGTAGAATATATTTATTTACAATAGCATTATAACCGGCATCCTGTGAATAAACACCATCTGCGAAAAACAGAATTAATATCAGGATATGAAATAATTTTTTCATTTTAACATTGCTATGTACAGACGGGGCATGCCCCGTTTCTATCGAACACAGACGGGGCATGCCCCGTCTCTACATACGTATCAATTCCCGGAAACGTTTACCGCGTTCCTCGAAATTTTTAAATTCATCATAACTGGCGGCAGCAGGGGACAGAACGCAGGCATGTCCTGCAAGGGTTTCACGGAATGCAATGGGTTTAAAATCGTCAAACCTGCTGATAACAAAAATTTGTCTGCCGGGATGTCCTGCTTCAGAAAGATGTTTCCTGATCTCCTGGCCTGCAGGGCCAACGAGAATGAAATTCCTGATATTGGTTTTGTTCAGGAAATCACCCAGGCCGGTGTAATCGATACCACGGTCAAATCCTCCGGCAATCAATGTATCCACATTTGGAACAGTTTTTACCGCCTCCATGCAGGCTTCAGGAATTGTGGCTATCGAATCATTGTAAAAATGAATGTTGGAAAACTCTCCAACATATTCAAGCCTGTGTTCCAGGCCTTTGAAGGTGGCAATACCATCTCCTATGCTTTCTGGTTCTATTCCGCAGATCATCGCAACGTTCACAGCAGCCAGGATGTTTTTCAGATTATGGTCTCCGCGAAGAAAACGGTCCTGGTGAATTTTCCACACCGGAGTTGTTTTAGTTCCGTCGCCGAAGCAGGCAAATCCATCCCGGATAAAACCCCCGGGCTGAAGACCAGCCTGTATTGAAAATGGATAGAAACGACGGGTTTCAGCAAAAGGAGACAATTGCTTCTGTAAAAGCGGGTCATCCCAATGATAGATTAAAAAATCACCCGGTTGCTGATATTTCGTGATGTTGAGTTTGGCAAGCTGGTAGTCCTCATAACTTTGATATGCGTCGAGATGTTCCTGGAAGAGGTTCAGCAGTACAGAAATGTGTGGTGATATCTTTATAAATTCCAATTGGTGGGATGACATTTCGAAAACAATCCTTGTGTCGGGGTTAATCATTTCAATGAAATGAAAAACAGGGCTGCCGATATTTCCAACAAGGAGAACATCTTTGCCGGCGGTTTTAAAAATATGATGAATCAGGCTTGATGTGGTGCTTTTCCCCTTTGTTCCTGTAATGCCTGTCACCTGTTTGCTGTAACATTCAAGAAACAATTCAGTTTGAGAGGTAAACTTTGACCCCGGGATGAAACAGTCTGAAGATTGTCCGGACTGATTGCCTGCCACCTCCCCTTCTTTTAATATCAGTTGCCAGACAGGAATTCCCGGAGATCGAAAAATCACATCGAATCCGGCAATTTGACCAAGATAACCGTGCCCTGTTATAAACTCAATATTGGCATCATCCAGAATCAGAGGATTTTTCCTGACACTGTCGCTAAGGTCGGCAATAACCAGCTGTTTTTCCGGAAAAACCTTTCGCAACACCAAATAGGACGACTGGCCTTCCCGGCCAAATCCCAGCAGGACAATTGATTTATCGGCGAACCTTTCACGGATAAGGTTTAACATACTAATTGATTATCAATTAAATAAAAATACAAATGCCTGTCAATGATCATAAGCAGGATAGAGATTTTCCAGAATATCCAGAAAACCCGGGATCAAATGATGCTCCTCGGAAATCCGACCCAGTTCTCGCCCAAAGTCAATCTTATCATAACGGGAAAATGGTTCAGAATTCCTGTAATATTCAAGCAGAAATGGCAATTTAGCCTCTTTAAACCGCCTGATGGTTTCGCAGAGCGCCAGGTTGACTTCCCCGATGGTGCCAACACAATCGAAGGGTTTCTCGTCGGCAATGCCTGTAAGCTGATCGAAAATTGGCTTCAGAGAGTCATCGGCAAAAAGATTTTTTCCAAATATTTCCACCAGTTTGCCCTCGTCAAGGAATGGAGATAAAATTATACAGGTAAAGAGGCATTTGGCACAAATTCCGCACCATGAATCGGTTTTGCTTCCAGCATTGCAGCTTTTAAATACAGGGTGGTACTTTGGGAACTGAGCAAACAGGTATGCGATCTGCAACTCATTGAGCGGCCGGAGAAAACTGAAGTAGTTGATATCAGGACTAATCCATCGTTTCACATATTCACGAAAATCTGATTCAAACTGAAAAGATTTTGAATACTGGTGGTTGATCTGTGTTCCTGCAATGGTTGCTTCACTGGCACTCGATTCATTCGATAAGGCAATATTCCGGTAACCGGCAACAATGGCTGCAAGGACAGTTACGAAAGCCAGCATTGCTGAAAATGGAGTATGTCCGTTTAAAAAACCCTGCTCATTTAATTTCAGAAGTGCCGGGTCAATTGTCCGTTGGATCTCAACCAGCTGATTCCCCGAAAAGCCCTTTGCATAGATTGTTGCAAGGCTGGCTCCCCTTGCATTCATAATCAGTGGCAAACATCCGGGCCCTGCCCCAAGCAGTTCGAGTGTCACCGCAGAATCTTTGCCTCCGCCAACCGGGATCAGCATCTTATCTTCAAGATGAAAATTCTCAGCAGGCAAAAAAACTTGTGAGGCAACTTTAACATCCATAAAACTGTCTTCACTGGTATCAATGGAATTCAGGTAAAAAAATTCACCAAGGCCATGAAAATAAAGTTTTTTCCACCAGGCAATCTGGTCGGGATGAAGTCCAAATGGTTTGATAATGAGGGTGGGCGAACAGGTGGCTTTCCAGTAACTGACCAGTTCGATCATTCCGAGATGAAAGACGATGTTATCAAAACTGTTTGCAATTTTTTCATCGGCAAGGAAGAAAGACTTCCTTGGTATAAACAGCGTCGGGTAAAACTTGTGCTGATCTCCGAGATTAAAGGTAAAACAGATATGAAGCCCAAGGGCAGTCAGTTCATACTCCTGCTTTTCAAAGGTAAAAAATGGAAATTTTTCACGTAACTGAAGAAATGTCGTCTGCCTGCTTGACCTTGCCATGAATTGGTATTATATTTGTCGGACGTGCCCAACGCAAAATTAGTAAAATTGTAGGAATACCATGGAAAAACCACGCACAAAACCAAAACAGGGGAGCATCCTGATCTCTGAGCCATCATTGCGCGATTTCTACTTCCGTCAGTCGGTTATCCTGTTGGCCGAACACAATGAGGAAGGCACTTTCGGGGTGATCATCAACAAACCTATTGAAGCAAAGCTCAAAGACATTATCAAGGGATTTACCGGCTATACACTGCCCGTTTATCTCGGGGGTCCGGTGAAAACTGACAGTCTTTTCTTCATCCATACGCGCGATGATGTCGCTCAGAGCTTACCCATCATGCAGGGTCTTTATTGGGGTGGCGATCTGGATGCCATCAGGGAAATGTTGAAAAAAAAGATCATGTTACCCGACGAAATTCGCTTTTTTGTGGGTTATTCAGGCTGGTCGCCCAATCAGCTTGACCGTGAACTCAAGGAGAAATCATGGGTGCTTTCTCAAACAACCGTGCCGGAAATCATCAATAACCCTCCAGAGACACTGTGGAGCAACTACCTGAAAAACATGGGTCAGGATTATGCAATATGGGCAAACTTCCCTGCAGATCCAACTTTTAATTAATCCGACCACAAACTGAAACCTTCCAGGTTTTAAAAACCTGGAAGGTTTGTTCCGATAAATTCGCCAGTCAGATTGTTCTGCAAAATCCCTATTTTTGCGGCTGTTTATCCTCAACCAGACCCGATTCTGTTTGCTACTGTTTTATGAAGAGATCTGACTTAATAGTTTCAGGAGTAATCATCATTATTTTACTTCCATTTTTTATTTCCCCCTCCGTATTTAACCTGTATCGTGAGCTGAACACTGCCCATGCATACACGATGAGTTTCATTAAGTTCGCCCTACTGGCCACATTTGGCGAATGTGTAGGGCTCAGGATCCGGACAGGAGCCTACAATAAACCAGGGTTTGGACTGGTCCCCAGGGCATTGGTATGGGGATTCCTGGGCATAACCATCAAGATTGCCTTTGTGGTCTTCGGGGAAGGAGCGCCCATGATGCTGAAAACAATGGGAGTCCACTTCCTTTCTGTAAATCCTTCAGATGTTCTGAGACAACCCGGTTTCAGCTGGATCAAATTACTGGCCGCATTCAGTGTCAGCACCACACTTAACCTCTTCTTTGCACCTGTATTCATGACCTTTCACCGGTTTACCGACAATCACATCGTCAACACATCAGGAACAATCAAAGGTTTTTTCACACCGATGCACGTGAGTGAGTTTATCCGGGAAGGTGACTGGCTGCCATTCTGGAATTTTGTTATTAAAAAGACCATCCCTTTTTTCTGGATTCCGGCCCAATGTCTCAATTTTATGCTTCCTGAAGAGTATCGCATTCTTGTTGCGGCAGTTTACAGCATTATTCTTGGCATCCTTCTGTCACTGGCCAGTATGATGCAGATGAGGCGGCTCTGAGAAGCATTAAAAAATTGAATATTCATTTTTCATTTGTTCAGAATCGGAAATGAATCGTTAACTTTGGGCTCATATTCATTGTTTTCGAAAATCACATTTCAATGAACACCACGGCCCAGACTCATATCAACTATTACGGCAACAAGCCCGACGACGAGGTCACATCCTGCGGGAGCAAACGACAGCCAACATCGAGGGCTCATGCAGCCAGAGAACTTTACTTTGAAGCCAAATCCTCGGTTTCCATAGAATTTCCATATTGGTACACACGCCGATGGGAGGCCCTGGATGGAGAAATACCAATTGTCCGGCGTGCAGAGGCATTGAAAGCTGGTTTTGAACATCTTACCCCGGTAATTTATCCCGGCGAACTGCTAACCATGGGCAAAGCATCCTACCTCCGCGGCTCCTACCCCATGCCCTGGCTGTCGGAAGCGTTTTTCATGGCTGCCGAGGATGACCTTTACAAAGAGGCCCAGGAATCCGGAAAGCTCACGGCCGACAGTTTTACGACCATGGGCAAAGGAGGAGGCAATGTCACAAAGAGTGCTGGCAATGTGATATCCATCGCCGGAAAATTCGGGTTACGACTGGAAGAACTGCCTGCCATGCTGGAAGTGGCAAAAAAATGGAAAAACAAATCGGTTGACGATGTTGGCCACAAATATGAGCAGCTGGTTCCTGGTTACAAGGAAAAGGAAGCACTCATGCGCTCGGTGATCTGCATGTTCGATTCAGGCTATACACTTCCACAGGGGCGTGAGGTAATGAACTATTACTATCCGCTTCAATTCGGTATCGATGGAATTATCCAAAACTGCCATGACAGAATTGCGGAAGTGGCCGGATATCCTGACATGGACCGCATCTATTTTTACAAAGCCGTTATCCTCACACTCGAAGGCATAAAACATTGGATTGTAAACTATGCTGCGGAAGCAGATTTCCTTGCATCAATCGAAACTGAGGCCAGGCAAAAAACCGAATACCTGGAAATGGCCGAACGTCTTACCTGGATCTCTGCAAATCCACCACGGTCTTTTCATGACGCATTGCAGATGCTGTGGATCTTCCACGTGGCAGTTCTGAACGAAGATGCCATATCGGGGCTATCCCCCGGCCGTGTCGGCCAGGTTCTCTATCCATTCTGGCAGCGTGACATGAAAAATGGCGTGATCGACCGCGAAAAAAGCCTTGAATTGCTGGAGTGTATGCGGATCAAATTCACTGAAATAGACTGTTTTGCGTCGATGGGCGTGGTTGGGGGAGTCCTCTCCGGGAATACATTCAACAACCTGTGTCTCGGCGGACTGCTAAAAGATGGCACATCTGCTGCCAATGAGCTAGAAATCCTCATCCTTGAGGCCGGGATAACCTGCGATACCCCGCAACCCACACTTTCTCTCCTGTACGATGAAAAACTTCCTGAAGAGTTTCTTTTAAAAGGTATCGAATGTACAAAAACCGGTACCGGCTACCCTGCCTGGATTAACAACCAGGTAGCCATGGAGTTTCTGCTTGGGAACTATGGCCATGAGGGATTGCACCTCGAAGAGGCACGTGCCTGGGCAATAGGAGGCTGCCTGGAAACATCCCCGGGCAGCTGGATGCCACTTGAACTTGACCATGAAATCCACTGGATACCAGGAGGTTCTGCCCCTGCCACCAGTGTTGGCGTACACTTTCTGAACCTTCCGAAATTACTGGAAGTTGTTATTTTCAATGGCATGGATATGCGTACGGGTCAACGGATTTTTCCGCCACATGGATATAACCTGGATGATTACGCCGAAATCTGGCAGGCCTTTAAGGATTATTTCAGCCGGGCCTGTCATGTGCTGACCCTGGCAAACAACATCCAGCATGACGCCTGGCGGAAAATTTCCCCCTCTCTGGTCAATTCAATGCTGAAGCCTGATTGCCTTACAAAAGGAAAAGATATCGGGCAAATGGGATGTCGCTACAATACAACTTTCAATATCGAGACCTGTGGTACAACGAACCTGGTAAATTCACTGGGTTCGATGAAAAAAAACATCTTTACAGAGCATAATTACAGCCTGGATGAATACCGAAAGGCAATCCTGGCCAATTTCGGATACAAAACAGCGAAGGAAACCGGTTCCTGGTCGTTAATCGATCAGGTTCCCGGCGAGGACCATCATCTCTGGAAAAAAATCCACCGGCAAAGTCTCGACGCTCCTAAATTCGGTAACGACAACCCATTTGTTGATAACATCCTGAAGGAATGGGAGGAGTGGTTCTGTAAAATGGCGCATAATTACAGGTCACTCTATGATCAGCCGATGTATGCCTGCCAGATATCTGTATCCACTCATGGACCGATGGGTGCCGTTACACTGGCCGGCCCCGACGGGCGGTTAAGCGGCACAACTTTTTCGGACGGATCAGTTTCAGCATATCCCGGCACTGACAAGAATGGCCCTTATGCCCTGTTTAACTCTGCTACGTGCTGGAACCACGCCGAATCACAGAATTCGCAACTCAACATGAAGATCCATCCTTCCGTTGTCAAAGGCCGGGAAGGGTCACGAAAATTCCTGGAACTGATCCGTGCCTATCTTCGCAAAGGTGGTTTCCATGTGCAATTCAACATCGTCGATTCACGGATGCTTAAGCAGGCCCAGGCCGATCCGGACAAATACAGGAGCTTGCTTGTCCGCGTTGCCGGATTCACCCAGTACTGGGTAGAACTTGGAAAACAGATCCAGGATGAAGTGATTTCCAGAACAGAATATGAGGAATTTTAGCTGGCAAAAAAATTGAATTATGGAAGACCTCTTTTGTAAAGATTGTACCTTTTATTTGCCTGTAGATGTCTTTAAGGGCATCTGCAAACTCAGCAAGGAAAAAATCAGTCCTGATAAACCGCTTTGTGAAAGTGGAAAACAAATTCCCAAGTGCAGGTTCTGTAAAAGTTATACAGCTGAAAAGGAGTACCTGGGGAAATGCCAGGGGACCATCCTGGCCTATCCCGACATGATCGCCAGCAAATGCGCCGACTTTCAATGGAACAATCAAAACTGAGCAGTGGCATTATTTTCGATATCCAGGGGTTCTCTGTTCATGACGGTCCCGGCTGCCGTACTTTAATTTTTTTCAAGGGTTGTTCACTGGAATGTTCCTGGTGTTCCAACCCGGAAGGAATTTCTTTTTTCCCGGAGCCGCTCTACCGCGTGTCAAAATGCACATTCGATGGTTTGTGTATGAATGCATGTTCAAAAGGAGCAATATCCTCCGGTTGCAACAACGAAGTTGGTCAATTGCACTTTGACAGGAAGTTTTGTGCACAATGCCTGACCCACGATTGTGCCAAAGCATGCTGGTCCGGGGCGCTTAACATCGGAGGGTATGAAATTTCGGCTGGAGACCTGTATGCCAGGATCAATCGCGACCGCCAATACTGGGGCAGAGGAGGTGGAATTACACTTACCGGAGGAGAACCATTTATGCAGCCGGAATTCACCTTTGATTTTCTGAAACAGTGCTATGATAATTACATTCATACAGCAGTTGAAACCTGTGGCAATGTTCCCTGGGAAAATTATGAAAAATCATTGCCCTACATCGACTGGATATTTTTCGATTTAAAGTCGATGACCAGTGTACAACTCCCATCCACCAGTCCTCCGCCAGTCCGCCTGTCAGCCTGTCCACCTGTTCCCCTGATTCTCGACAACGCCCGCCGCATTGCACAGGAGTTTCCCGGGCGACTGATATTCAGGCTGCCAGTAGTCCCAGGGTTTAATGATGATACTGCCAACATCTCCGCCACAGCGCGTTTTATTCAATCAACCGGGCGCAATGAGATCAACATCCTTCCACTTCATCACCTTGGAAGAGAAAAATACAACCTCATCGGTAAAACATATTATACAGAAGATTTTATCATCCCGTCACCCGAAGATCTTCATGAAATCAAACAACAATTTTCATCACAGGGAATCAAGTGCTATACAGGGAGTGAAACCCCTTTTTAACATCTGGCTTTCTGTCATTCTGCTGCTCCTCCATTCCCTGGCCGGGTTTTCAGAAGGAACAAAACAGGTTGCACCTTTTGATACTGCACAGGGGAAACTCTGTATTGACAAGTCACGCAACGATTTCGGGTCCTTCAATGCCGGTCCTGAATTCAGGATTAATATTTACATCGCCGATCCATCTGAAAAAATTTGTTTTGGCCTGGGTAAAATCCTGCAGGTTGATTCTACCGTAGTTGTTCAGTACCAGTTAAGAGATCCTGCAGGCAATATTGTGCTTGGTCCATTTCAGCTTCCCAAATCAGGCCCGGGATTTATCAGCACCTATGACCAGGACACAATCGGCCCGTTTCCGGCAGACAACGGGTATAATCCCATTGAGTATCCTTCTCCTATCCGCGGGAATTATTCACTCGAATTCTATTACCCTCCCGACCTGGCTGGCACCTATTCCATGAGCAGGTATGTCAGGTTTGAATTCTTTGATATAACGGTGCTGGATGCCTCAGGCAAGCCGAAAACGGGTCGTTTATGGTCAAAGGCCTGGCAATTTAATTGCGGAGTGGTGGAACCTCCGCCGACTGACAGCCGCTTCTTTGGAACTGTATATATCCTGTCTGACGACAGCATTGTAACAAGCGTTAACTGCAATGGGTTTGTCGGAGGAACGTTCTCTATTTCCAGCAATGAGACAGGATGCTCAACCACCGGAAATATTGCCACAGACAGGCAATCACACCCCGGGTTCCACACATATCCTCAATACAAGGTTTTTTTGACAGACCCCGACAGTATAATTTTCCCTACCGGAAGGGCAAAACCGGGCATCAACCTTCCAATCATGGTAACCAACGATTGTGCAACCGGTTCAGTGGACCTGGGGGTGCGGGTATCACACGACGGACTGATTGAGCTTTTGGTCGAAGTTGTTCCAGGTCCCGGGGCGGACCCACGGGATGTAAAACTCACAGCCAATGTCCTGGCCAATCCAGGGGGAAATGGGTATAACATCATCCACTGGAATGGGAACGACGGGCTGGGGAACCCGGTGACCAATGGTGTAACTGTCAGATCAACAGTCAGGTTCATCCGCGGCATCACCCATCTTCCGATCTATGACATTGAATACAACGACAATGGTTATATCGTGGAGGTGGTGAGGCCCCCGGGACCAAAACCAGAGATATACTGGGACGACAGGTTGTTGCCCGGGGTCATCTCTGCCAACCTCAATGGCTGTACCGACCTGACCGGATGCCATTTGTGGGATATCGAAACCGGTGATACGAATACAATCAATTCATGGTGGTATGTTTCAAGGTCGATTACCCAGTCCCTCACTTTCCAGGTTAAAAGAATTCCCGGACAGCCCGGGAAGATAAGCGGCAACAATGTTTTCTGTGAAGGAGGAGTTGCCATGACTTACACCATCATGCGTGACCCCGGTACATCTTCATATACCTGGTCCTATTCAGGCACGGGTGCCACTGTTATTTCCAGCGACACAAGTGCCCTGGTCACATTCGACGCAACCGCCACCTCAGGAACACTGGCGGTTTATGGAACCAACCCTTGTGGTGACGGCCAGGAATCTGCACTTCAAATCTTTTTCTATCCCCCACCCCAGGTATCTCTTGCAGCATTTGACACAATCTGCTACAATGAACCCGCATTGATACTCACCGGTGGAAACCCGGCGGGAGGAGAATACAGGATCAATGGTACTGCCGCTGCAAGTATAGACCCGCTGATCAGTGGAACAGGAAACCACCTCATTTCTTATAGTTATACTGATTCCCATGGATGTGACAACTCCGACAGCACTACAATTTTCATTAAGACCGGAACGGAGTGCGAAATCGTGATCTGGATGCCCAACGCTTTTACGCCGGATGGAGATGGATTGAATGATGTATTTCGACCGGTTTCAAACAATATCAGACAATACATATTGAACATTTACAATCGTTCCGGCCAACTGGTTTTCACTTCAACACAACCCGAAGTCGGATGGGATGGCACCCTGAAGGGGGAGTTATGCCCAGAAGGGAGTTATGTTTTTGTCGTTGTATATCAGTCCTCTCTTTCACCACCTGAAAATTCGACCCTGACCGGAAATGTGGTCCTGATCAGATAGCTGTTTGGATTACTGTAAAAAGTGGATACAAATTAATTTTCAATAACCTTTTCCATATCATTGGATTGTTGAAAAATTTTCTTCAATTTTGTTGCCTGCTTTTCTGAATACTAACACCTCATACCCCATCAACTCATGAAAGAGACTCCCATCAGTTACGATGTTGTTCAGCGACATATCCTTCAAAGTAAAATCCGGAATATAGGCAAAGCTACTATCCGGGAGATCAAGAAACTAATTAATGGTATTGAGGTAGAGACCGGAGAAAAATTCATCCGGATGGAGATGGGTGTGCCCGGGCTGCCGGCAACCGCCATTGGCCTGCAGGCAGAAATTGAAGCGCTTCAGAAGGGAGTGGCTGCAATATATCCTGATATTGAAGGAGTTCCCATACTTAAAAAGGAGGCAGCCAGGTTTGTCAAACTTTTTCTTGACATTGATGTTGATGCGGCTAATTGTGTTCCCACGGTCGGCAGCATGCAGGGCGGTTTTGCTGCATTCCTGACTTTTTCAAAGATCCACCGCGATAAAGATACGACCCTCTTCATCGATCCGGGTTTCCCGGTTCACCATCAGCAACACAGGGTGCTTGGTCAGAAATTTGAAACTTTTGATGTATATAATTATCGGGGTGACAAACTCCGCGACAAACTTGAAAGTTATTTTTCGAAAGGGAATATCCATTCAGTGCTCTATTCTAATCCTAACAACCCTTCCTGGATATGTTTAACGGACAAGGAACTCAGAATTATCGGCGAACTTGCCACAAAATATGATGTGATCATCATCGAGGACCTCGCCTATTTTGCAATGGATTTCCGTAAAGATTATTCAAAGCCGGGTGAACCGCCTTACCAGCCCACTGTTGCAAAATACACCGATAACTTCCTGCTGCTGATTTCCAGTTCAAAGGCTTTCAGTTATGCCGGTCAGCGGATCGGGCTGATGGTCCTTTCCAATAAGTTGTTCAATACCAAAGCACCGGATCTGCTCCGCCACTATTCCTCAGATATCGTTGGCACTGCCCTCATTTATGGAACGGTGTATGCATTGAGCGCCGGCACCACCCATTCAACCCAATATGCACTGGCTGCCATGCTCAAAGCAGTAAATGACGGCGAACTCGACTTCGTGGAAGTTGTAAAGGAATATGGCGCCAAGGCGAAAATCATGAAGAAGATGTTTACCGACAATGGGTTCACCATTGTTTATGACAGGGATGAAGATGAACCCATTGCAGATGGATTTTTTTTCACCGTTGCCTACAAGGGTTTCACCGGTGAGGAACTACTCCAGGAATTGATCTATTATGGGATCAGCGCCATCACCCTCAGCATCACCGGAAGTGAACGTACTGAAGGCATCAGGGCATGTGTTTCACTGGTGAAACGTGAACAATTTCCGGTGCTTGAGGAAAGACTGAATAAATTCCGGGAGAACCATTTAATTTAAAGCAGCAGAGATTGACTCAGGCTGCAGAGATTAAACCAGTTCTAAATTAGACAATCTGCCATATATTCCGATGGCTGAATGGCTGGTGGTTCAAACAAATTTTTGTACTTTCGCCCCTGTGAATCCGTTAACAACTCAACCCCTATTATATGGCAAAAATTAAAGGTGATATTGTGATCAACACCGATCGCTGCAAAGGCTGTGAAGTGTGCCTTGCTGCATGCCCTTTTACCGTTATCGCGATGTCGAAGGAAGTGAACAGCAAAGGTTATCACTTCGCAATGAAAGTCAACGATGAGTGCACAGGTTGTACAAACTGTGCCCTGGTCTGCCCCGACGGGGTAATCACCGTGTACCGGGCAAAAGTCGCTACTGAATAAAAATCGAAAAAAACATACATTATGGGTGAACTTAGATTAATGAAGGGGAATGAAGCTGTTGCCGAGGCCGCCATCCGGGCAGGCTGCGATGGCTATTTCGGATACCCGATTACACCCCAGTCTGAGGTGATGGAATACCTGATGGCTGAGAAGCCTTTTGAACGGACTGGCATGGTGGTTCTCCAGGCTGAGAGCGAAGTAGCAGCAATCAACATGCTTTATGGCGGGGCCGGAACCGGGAAAATGGTCATGACCTCCTCCTCAAGCCCTGGCGTGAGCCTTATGCAGGAAGGAATCAGTTATATGGCCGGCGCAGAACTGCCTGCCGTTATTGTTAACATCGTGCGTGGCGGCCCGGGCCTAGGAACCATCCAGCCTTCACAGGCCGACTACTTCCAGGCTGTAAAAGGAGGTGGACACGGTGATTATAAAATGCTCGTACTTGCCCCGGCTTCCGTACAGGAAATGTGCGACCACGTTAAACTTGGTTTTGAAAAGGCATATCAATACCGCACACCGGTTATGATCCTCTCCGACGGTGCCATTGGCCAGAT
This sequence comes from uncultured Bacteroidales bacterium, assembly GCA_903926565.1. GTDB lineage: Bacteria > Bacteroidota > Bacteroidia > Bacteroidales > FEN-979 > CAIVAT01. The sequence continues at coordinate 20,000 of CAIYJU010000101.1, read as the reverse complement.
GATGGAGAAAGTTGTGCTTTTTGATCATGTTCCGCGCCGTACTGATGAAGAAATAGTTGCACAGTGTCCATGGGCCTCAAACGGCCGGCCGAAAACCCGCAACCACAATATCATTACTTCGCTTGACCTCGATCCGGCCGGACAGGAGCGCGTGAACCTGAAGCTCCAGGCAAAGTACAAACTCATGGAAAAAAATGAGGTTCTGTACGAAGAGATTCAATGTGAAGATGCCGACTATCTCCTTGTTGCTTTTGGCCTCTCAGCAAGGATCTGCCAGAAAGCCGTTGACCTTGCCCGGGCCAAAGGCATTAAAGTCGGGCTGTTCCGCCCGATTACACTTTTCCCTTTTCCGGCAATTGAAGTATCCAATGTCGGTAACCGTGTGAAAGGAATCCTGGTCGTTGAAATGAATGCAGGCCAAATGATCGAAGATGTAAAACTCTCGGTGGGCTGTAAAGTGAAAATTGAACATTTCGGCCGCTTCGGTGGAATCATCCCCTCTCCGGATGAAGTTGTCAGCGCCCTTGAACAAAAAATTATCGGAGGTTAATTATGGAAGAACTATTCGCAAAGACTGAAATTCATAAACCGGAGAATATCGTCTACAAAAGGACCGACCTGCTGGTCGACCGTCCGTTGAGTTATTGCCCGGGTTGTGGCCATGGCACCGCCCATCGCATGCTGATGGAAGTGATCGAAGAGATGGACATTCAGGATAAAACAATCGGGGTATCCCCTGTTGGATGCTCTGTGCTGGCTTATGATTTTCTCGACATCGACATGATCGGTGCGGCCCACGGGCGTGCTCCCGCACTTGCAACTGCCATCAAACGGATGTGGCCGAACCATTTTGTATTCACTTATCAGGGGGATGGCGACCTTGCAGCAATCGGCACCGCCGAAACCATTCATGCCTGTAACCGTGGTGAAAATATCACGATCATATTTATCAACAACGGAATTTATGGCATGACCGGAGGTCAGATGGCGCCGACCACCCTTCCGGGAATGCGCTCCTCAACATCGCCTTATGGTCGCGATGTGCCCACCATGGGTCATCCGCTCAAGATCACTGAACTGATCGCACATCTTCCCGGCGTCTATTATGTCACACGGCAGGCTGTTCATACGCCCAACCATGTGCGTAAAACGAAAAAAGCCATGCGGAAGGCCTTTGAATTGCAGAAGGAGAACAAGGGACTGTGTTTCATCGAAATTGTTTCTAATTGCAATTCCGGCTGGAAAATGACCCCGGTCCAATCCAACAAGTGGATGGAGGACAACATGTTCCCATTCTACCAACTCGGTGACATCAAAATAGATGGTAAACTGGTAGAAAAAAAAGTAACGGTTGAGTAGGAATTTTTTCCGTTCAACATTCAAAATTCGTTATTCAATATTCGATATTCATTCGACATGACAGAAGAGATTATTATAGCCGGATTCGGAGGACAAGGTGTCCTCTCCATGGGAAAAATTCTCGCCTATTCAGGTGTAATGCAGAACAAAGAAGTGAGCTGGATGCCTTCGTATGGCCCTGAGATGCGCGGCGGAACCGCCAATGTCACTGTAATCATCAGTGATGAGCGGATAAGTTCCCCCATTCTGAACTCTTATGATACCGCCATCATCCTCAACCAGCAGTCGATGGATAAATTTGAAAAGACCGTTAAACCCGGTGGATTGCTCATTTATGATCCCAACGGGCTTACACGCCTGCCTGCCAGGAAAGATATCAACATCTACTCCATCGAAGCTGCCGATGAAGCCGGCAAACGCGGTCTGGCTAAAATATTCAACATGATTGTCCTGGGAGGGTTCCTCAAATTAAAACCACTTGTTGCTCCTGAATTTATTCATAAAGGACTGGAGAAATCACTTCCTGCCCGTCATCATGTGCTTATCCCTGAAAATGAAAAAGCAATTGAACTGGGAAAAGAGCTTTTGAAACCGGTGAATGTCCTGAATTAATGGGCAAGTGAATAATCTGAAAGAGCTTTTAGATCATAAGTTTCTTGAATATAACACGCCCGGTTTCATTGTCAATGATCCGGTTTCGATTCCACACAGGTTTTTTCTTAAACAGGATATTGAAATTTCCGGATTTCTAAGTGCGACCATTGCCTGGGGAAACCGAAAATCGATTGTTTCAAATGCAAACAGACTGGTAGCGTTAACCGGCAATTCTCCCCACGATTTCCTTCTCACGGCAAAACCGAAGGATTTTAAACCATTCCTGCAGTTTGTTCACCGTACCTTCAATGGCGATGATTGTCTCTTTTTTCTTTCATCGCTGCAAAACATTTATCGCACTTACGATAGCCTCGAACCGCTCTTTATCACCATGAACCAGGATGGCGCAGAACATGCTATCAGCCGGTTCAGGGAAATATTTCTGTCAACGGTCCATCTGAAGCGGTCAGAGAAACATATTGCAAACCCGCAGGCAGGCTCTGCAGCCAAAAGAATCAACCTTTTCCTTCGATGGATGGTACGTTCTGATACCCGGGGTGTAGACTTTGGTATCTGGAAATCTATTGATCCGAAAATGCTGGTTTGTCCCCTGGACATCCACTCCGGGCGTGTTGCCCGAAATCTTGGCCTTTTACGACGTAGTCAGAATGACTGGAAAGCAGCCATGGAACTTACTGAGGCACTCAGTAAATTCGACCCTGCCGACCCCGTGAAATATGATTTTGCTCTCTTTGGCATGGGGATTTATCAATAGCCCGGTCCGCCTTCCCTCCTCTTTTTTTCCTACCTTTGTCACCAGAACCATTTAAATGAAATCCCTCCGTAAAAAGATCATTGCCTATTTCCTGGGGCTGTTTACCTTGCCCAGGGTAAAGGAAATCATCGGCAACTATGCCAGGATGTTTCTCGGTGAAGCCGGCAGATATTCCACCGGGATCAAAGCGGAGGCAGTGGAAACAAAGGAGACCTTCACAATCCTGTCAAAATACATCAAAAAAGAGAAGCTTTCCAGGGAAGAGAAGAAAAAATTCAAACGGCAGGTTATCGATATTCTCAGAAGCTCAGGAGTCATTGTTCCGGTCATGCTGATCCCGCTCCCCTTCATTGGTACACTGCTGCTGATCATCATGGATCATTTGCTGCTCAGCATGCACATTCAGCTGCTGCCCGACGCCTTTTATCCAAAAGAAAAGAAAGATTTACTGACACCGGAAGGCATTGAAAAAGACCTGCTGAAAGAGAAAAACTTTATTATTTAAGCTTCTTCAGAATCTCTATCGCCTCAGTTACATGTTTTTCAAAGCTGAGTTGCGACGAAAAAACAAGCCTCACAATCCCCTGTTTATCGATTACAAAGGTAACCCGTCCGGGCAGTACTCCAAGTGATTTACCAACACCAAATTTCGCGGCTACCGACCGGTCTTTATCTGAAAGAAGTATGAAAGGCAGTTTATGGTTCGCTGCAAATGCCTGGTGTGAGGCTACATCGTCGGCGCTGACACCAATTACCACGGCACCGGCCTCCTTGAAAACCTCATAATTATCACGAAAACTGCACGCCTCTTTGGTACAACCATAAGATTCATCCTTGGGATAAAAATAGAGCACCAGGTTCGACTTCCCGATGAAATCGCTCAGGTTGACCCGCTTCCCGAATTGATCTGGTAATGAAAACTCAGGAGCTTTGCTCCCCGCCTCAAATTTTTCCGACATTTTGTTGTTTTTGGTTCCTGGAGTTACCCCGGAAGGTATTGTTGATTGATTGTCACATCCAATAAATAAAATACCTGAAAGCAAAATGAATAATCCGTAAAAAAAAATTCTCCTGCACATAAACTATTATTGACTGATGAAAATCAGAGACTATAAAGATAGGTATTAATATCAACAACAAATATTTTGTTTTACCTGGTTTTTCGGACATGTTACTGGTGCCGAACCGAAAACTTGCGATTTCCCTGTAAATAGATCTTGACTTTAAGGTATTTATTTATTAATATTGAGACTCTTATTGCAGTCCTAAATCCATTCTCTAATTATTGGCAATTCATTACTTCAATCACGATGACCGGCCGCAACAACATTCTTCATCCCAAATAAAATCATCATGAAATCAAAAACATTCATAGTGGTTCTGTTTTCAATGGCATTTTCCTTTGCCGTTCAGGCTCAGCAAACAAAGTTCAGCAAGGTATTTGGCAGAAATACAGATCCCGCTGAAGGGTGTGCCGCCGTACAATCTTCTGATATGAATTATATTGTTGCCGGGTCAAGAAACAGCAAAGCCGAGGCACTGTTGTTTAAAATTGACCAGGCAGGAACTATCCTCTGGGAAAAAAAATTCAGTTTTCCCGGATCATGGAACACCTCTGTCTCGCGGATTATCCCCACCTATGACGCCTGTTTTATTTCCGTTGGGAACATGAACGACGACAACATGTTCTGCATGAAAACCAATACAAACGGGGATACTTTATGGTGCAAATCCATCAACCTGGGTTCCCAAGAGTATGCCAATTCAGTGATTCAGACCACTGACAAGGGAATCCTTATTGCAGGTTACAGCACCCAGGATGTTACACCTCCGTACTATAAAGCAACCCTGGTAAAACTTGACTCCTCCGGCAGTCTGGAATGGACTAAACAGGTAACTCATGGAACTTTTGCAACCATGGCCAGTGCTGTAAAACAGACTCCCGATGGCGGATTTATTATGATTGGAATAACGCAAAACAACAACTCCACAGGATCGGCCATCCTGATCAAATTAACTTCAGGCGGCGATGTATCCTGGGCCAAAAAGATGGAATATCCGCCATTTACTTTTTCTGAAGGATTTGATGTAGTCAATATCAATTCAGGTTATCTGTGTTATAGCCACGTGCTGGAAATGGGTGCAATCCTGACCAAAACCGACTTCTCCGGAAATATTGCATGGAGCAGGTTTTATTATTCCGGGTCGTTCCCATTTAATTTTCCTTATCAGCCTGCACCGACCTTGCAACACACGCATGACGGCGGGTTTGCATTTGTCACCACCGGTTATTTCGGAAATGCATTTAAAATCGACTCAAACGGGTTTGTTCTGTGGGCCAGAGAGCTGAGACTGGATGTGCTGGATATGATCGAGTCAGCTGATCATGGATTCCTCGAATTTGGGAATGGCCCGATCTGGGGGGTTAAAAAATCGGGAATGTGGGGATACCAGATCGGACTTATCAAAGCCGATTCTCTCGGATACGGCAACGACTGTGTTTTTGCCGGTTCTGATTATTCAGATACGTGCAGTCCGGGACTTATTCCGGTCACTGCCACTTCATCTGGTGCTGCAGCAACCTTAACTTCGTTGCATCCAGTCATTACCAATGCTTTACTGACTTCGTTTACAGGATGTATTGATGTTACAGGAGGGATAGATGATCAAGACAATCATCAGGCTGGTTTACTTGTCTTTCCAAACCCGGCTGATGCATCTTTTTCAATTAAATTCAACCACCCGGATAAAACAGGCTTTAGCAGGCTTGAAATTTACAACATACTGGGAGAAAAGGTTTTCCAGTCATTCGATGCACAAATGCTCAACCGGGCAGTAAAAACATCCGTTCAAACAGAAGGTATTTATACTGTTTGCGTTGTGTGCCGCGATAAAACATATTCTGCAAAATTTCTCATCCGGCATTAATTATTTAGAATTCTTCCAAATAATTAAGGTTTTTTGTATCTTTGCAGTCCATTTGATTAACTTCTAGAATCCTAAAAAACCCGATATGAAAACCATGTTGTTTATTTTAACTTTTTTCATGATGACCACAATAGCCAACTCCCAGGATAAAAAAACGCTCTATGATTTTAAGGTCTCCTCCATTGACGGAGCACCCTTTGATCTTGCCTCCCTGAAAGGGAAGAAGGTACTTGTGGTCAATGTTGCCTCAAAATGCGGATATACACCCCAATATGCACAACTTGAAGAACTTTATGCAAAATATGCAGAGAAAGGTTTTGTCATCATTGGTTTCCCTGCAAACAATTTCATGGGACAGGAACCAGGCACAAATGCTGAGATCAAAGAGTTCTGTACCAGCAAATACAACGTCACATTTCCCATGATGGCCAAGATCTCCGTCAAAGGAAAGGACATTGACCCGCTTTATGCCTGGCTTACATCCAGGGAACAAAACGGCGTTCTGGATGCACCCGTAAAATGGAACTTCCAGAAATTCATGATCAATGAGCAGGGCCAGGTGGTCGATTTTGCCTCCCCCGGGGATAAACCTTTCGATGAAAAAATAACCTCCTGGATAGAAAAATAATATAGCACTTACCAACTCACACCCTCACAAAAAAAACCATGTCAACTACCCCAAAATACAAATGCACCGTGTGTGGCCATGTTTATGACCCCATTTTTGGAGACCCGGATTCAGGCATTCCTGCCGGAACCTCCTTTGAAGACATACCGGACGATTGGGTTTGTCCGATTTGCGGTGTCGGAAAAGGTGATTATGTAAAGATGCGGTAGGATAGACGTTAGATGTTGAACGTCAGATATCAGAAAATTTCGATTAACTTTGAGGCTCAAAATTAAAGTTGACTTTTATGGAAAAGAGCGTCAAAGGTACCAGAACCGAAAAGAACCTGCTAAAATCTTTTGCAGGAGAATCCCAGGCGAAAAATCGCTACACCTTTTATGCCAAACAGGCAAAAAAAGAGGGGTTTGAACAAATTGCTGCATTCTTCACAGAAACAGCCTTAAACGAAGAAAGTCATGCAAAGACTTTTTTTCGCTTTCTTGAAGGCGGCCCGGTTGAAATAACAGCCTCATACCCTGCCGGAACCATTGGGACAACTGCAGAGAACCTGAAAGCTTCTGCTGACGGGGAGCATGAAGAGTGGACAGAACTCTATCCCGAATTTGGCAAAATCGCTGCTGAAGAGGGATTTGCAAAAGTGGCGGTGGCGTTCAAACTGATCGCAACAATTGAAGAGCATCATGAAAAACGCTTTCGGAAACTTTTAAATAATTTAGAGAAAAACAGGGTCTTCGAAAAGGATGAAAAGACATACTGGGTGTGCCGTAAATGCGGATACATCCATTATGGTGTAAAAGCACTTCAGAACTGCCCGGCTTGCAGTCATCCGATGGGATATTTTGAAATGGTGCAGGAGAATTATTAAACAGGCAGGCATACGGGCGGCCCCATTCAGCATGAGACAAATAAGCAACAAACAAACAAGCAATGTCAAAGAAACGTAAATTCAGCAAAGAAGAGGTTTTAAAAGATTATAAACTGGCTAACGAAAGCCGCCAGGTAAGTTTATTGGGAAGGCGTGAAGTATTGGGTGGCAGAGCCAACTTCGGACTTTTTGGTGATGGAAAGGAAATTCCGCAGATTATCAAAGCAAAATTCTTTCAGGATGGCGACTGGCGTTCAGGATATTACCGCGACCAGACCTTCATGATGGCTGCCGGGTTATCCAACCTCGATATCTTCTTTGCTCAACTCTACGGAGATACCGATTTAGAACGCAACCCCGACAATGGCGGCCGACTGATGAATTCTCATTTTGCAACCCGCAGCCTGGATGCAAATGGCGAATGGAAAGACCTCACCAAACAAAAGAACTCTTCCGGTGACATCTCTCCCACTGCCGGGCAGATGCCACGTTTACTCGGCCTTGCGCTTGCTTCCAAGGTCTTTCGCAATAGTCCGGACATGTGGGAGGCCGCAAAAAAATTCACCGTTAAAGGAAATGAAATAGCGTTTGGCATGATTGGAGATGCTTCCACTTCTGAAGGACATTTCTTTGAGACTGTCAATGCTGCCGGTGTGCTCCAGGTCCCGATCGCACTCTCAATCTGGGATGATGGCTATGGCATTTCCGTTCCAAAGAAATACCAGACCACCAAAGAGGATATCTCCGAGTTACTGAGTGGGTTTGTTGCCGATGAAAAGAAACCCGGGATTCGCCTCTACTCCTGCATGGGCTGGGACTATGCCGCTTTATACGAAATGTATGAAGAAGGCATTGCCGTTTGCCGGAAAGAGATGGTTCCCGTTGTTTTCCATGTCAGGGAGCTGACCCAGCCCCAGGGACATTCAACTTCAGGATCGCACGAACGCTATAAATCAGTGGAACGTCTTGCCTGGGAGAAAGATCATGATTGTATTCCCAGGATGCGGACCTGGATTCTTGCAGAAAAAATTGCTACCGTTGAAGAACTTGATCTAATTGAATCAGAAGCTGTTAAAACTGCAAAAGCTGCCCGCGACCGTGGATACAAAGCATTTCTGGCACCTTTTAAAGCTGAACGCCAGCACCTCATCGATGTCGTAAAAGCCACACACTGTCCCTGCAAAAAACAATCCCGTATCGACAAGATCGTGGCCGACCTTGAAGCCATTGCAGATCCGATCAGAAAAGACATCATATCTTCGGCAAAAAAGATCATGCGTGATGTATGTACGTCGTGCAGTATGAAAAAACCGATGAAAGCCGACCTCGATGTATGGATGGCGGAACAGCGTAAACTGAATGTTGCCCGATACAGTTCACACCTTTACAGCCAGTCTGAACACAGTGCCCTTAAAGTGGCCGGAATCCCGCCGGTATTTAACGAGAACTCCCCGGTCGTTACCGGACGCGAAGTCCTGAATGCCAATTACGACATTCTCTTCAAGACCAACCCGCTGGCACTGATTTTTGGCGAAGATGTAGGAAAAATAGGCGGTGTAAACCAAACACTGGAAGGGATGCAGGCTAAGTATGGTGAAACCCGTATTTCAGATACCGGTATCCGTGAAGCCACCATCATCGGGCAGGGATTGGGCATGGCCTTACGGGGATTGCGCCCGATTGCTGAAATTCAGTATTTCGATTACCTGTTGTATGGATTGCAGGTGATGAGCGATGATCTTGCCACGACACTCTACCGCACTGTCGGAGGCCAGAAGGCTCCGCTTATTATCAGCACCCGTGGCCACCGCCTGGTCGGAATCTGGCATTCGGGTTCACCACTCAGCATGGTTATCAACTCCATTCGCGGGATTTTCGTGATGGTACCGCGGAATATGACCCAGGCTGCAGGATTCTACAACACCATGATGGCTTCCGACGATGCCGGGCTGGTGATCGAACCATTAAATGGCTACCGCCTGAAAGAACAGATGCCTGAAAATATCGGAAACTACAGGATTCCACTTGGAGTGCCTGAAGTATTGCAGGAGGGATCAGACATCACGATCGTAACGTACGGTTCATGTGTCAAAATTGCCGAAGAAGCGTTGCCGCAGATTAAAGATTTCGGAATCTCTGTCGAACTGATCGACGTGCAGACCCTCCTCCCGTTCGACATCAACCACGACATCCTCAAGTCTTTGAAAAAAACCAATAAGATCCTCTTCTTTGATGAGGATGGAAGCGGTGGTGCGACTGCCTTCATGATGCAGAAAGTGATGGAAGATCAGGGTGGCTACCGCTATCTCGATGCTGAACCACGCACACTTACTGCCAACGACCACCGACCGGCTTATACCAATGACGGAGACTATTTCTCAAACCCGAATGCAGAGGATGTGTTTGAAACGGTTTATGAGATGATGCATGAATATAATCCGAATAAGTATCCAAGAATTTGGTAGATGCTGATTTGTTAATTGTTAAAACAGCCGATGGTTCAGATACGTTATTGCACAAAGACCTGAACCAGCATTACCATTCAACCTTTGGTGCATTCAAGGAATCCCTGCATGTTTTTATTGAAACAGGTTTTCTGTTTGCTGTTGAGAAATTCAACCCCGGTCCTGGTCAGGAGATTAAATCTATTGACATACTGGAGATTGGCTTCGGCACCGGATTGAATGCCTTCTTAACGGCCATTGCTGCGGGTGAACACAGAATCAAGGTAAATTACACTGCACTCGAAGCGTTTCCTGTTTCAGAAAAATGCTGGCGGGCATTGAATTATCCACGTCAGATTGAGCCTGCATCCCATACGGAACTTTTCGAAAACCTTCATCTCTCCGCCTGGGATGAATCAACGGTAATATCCCCCTGGTTCACGCTGCACAAGATCTTTGGAACAGTGGAAGACCATATTCCTGTTACCGGTTCATTTAACCTGGTCTATTTTGATGCCTTCAGCCCGGATGTACAACCTGAACTATGGACTGAGGATATTTTTGGCAAAATAAACAACAGGTTGCACCATGAAGGAATCCTGGTGACCTATTCTGTGAAAGGAACCATCGTAAGGACCTTGAAATCTGCCGGTTTCCGAACTGAAAAGCTTCCTGGTCCCCCTGGCAAAAGGCATATCCTGCGGGCGGAAAAACGATAAAAGCAGGAAAGAATAAAATTAACTCCCACAACAACGCAGGATTTTCACCCCGACAGCATCTCAATATACAAACAGGGCATGGTCGTAACGGCGGATATAAACAAGCTCAGGGCAGGTGATGAACAGGCATGACCAGGAACAGCGTAACCTGCTTACACCGCAACAACAAATCATTTTTGACGCAAGGCCAAAACCATTTCTGCACAGGGGAAAGTGATATTTGACTATTTTGAGGTAACTTCAGTCCAGTGTACCGGTTCAGGCATGAGAAGTTTAAGATACTTCTTCATTTGGTTCACATCATACTGAATATTCTTGTAATAAAACCTTCTTATCAATTCATCAGACTCATAGATTTTTCCATCAGCAAAATAGGCTTTGATCCTGGCCTGGATCAGCAGGTAATCCAGGTCATTGTCAAAGTTGAACTGGTATGGCTGATCAAGGTAAAACCCATTAAAAATGTAATAGGGATCCATCTCTGAAAGAAAATATGCCGGACTGAAAGAAAATGTCGTACTTATCTTCCCACTGCAATAGACTTTGGTGATGGTACCACTAAAGGTCGCCTTTGTCGCCTGGTACAGGTAATGGCTCTGACCGGGAAGGGTATCATAATCGAGGAATAACTTCAGATAGATGACCGGACTTTGTGGCTCAATCATCTTTGTGGTATCGCATTCATCGTTCTTATCCGGGATTGTCTCACATGCAACCATTGCAAACAGTGACATTGTAAGAAATAGTGCACTTGTTTTACATAATGTTTTCATGACAGAATAATTGACATACAAATATAATACAACTACATATGAAAAGCAACAGATTGTCCTAAAAAGTCAACTATTCTTTCCGCAATTGCACAACCGCCATTAGAAACAATAAAAGTTTTCAACAATGGGTTCACCTTTGGTCGTTTCAACGATAAAGCAACCAATAAATTTGCATTTTTGCGGTACTGATCCAAAAAGCAATAACATCATGCTTGACAACTACAACATCGAACACATCCTTTTTCTTGACATCGAAACGGTGCCTCAGTTTTCAAATTTCAACCAGCTGCCTGAAAATCTTCATTCTTTATGGGAAACGAAGGCCAGGCAGTTATCCCGTTATGAAAAATTCAGCGAAGATGATGTACAGAAAGCGGAGGAAGTTTATGAACGTGCGGGGATTTATGCCGAGTTCGGTAAAATCATTTGTATCTCCACCGGCATACTGCGCAACGGAACCCTGTGGATCAAATCATTCTTCGGAGACAACGAGGTACAATTGCTGACTAATTTCAACGAAATGCTCAGCAAAGCCAGGGAGAAGCATATAAACTACCTGTGTGCCCACAATGGCAAGGAGTTCGATTACCCCTACCTCATCCGGCGGATGCTGATAAACGGGCTGGAGGTGCCTGACATCCTCGACCTTTCCGGAAAAAAACCCTGGGAGGTGAACCATCTTGACACCATGGAATTGTGGAAATTTGGTGATTATAAGAATTACACATCCCTGGAGTTGCTGGCTGCCGTTTTTGGCATCCCGACTCCAAAGGATGATATAAGAGGCAGCGACGTGGCCAGGGTTTACTGGCAGGAGCATGACCTCCCCCGTGTCGTTACCTACTGTCAGAAAGATGTTACCACCATCGTAAACCTGTTATTGCGATTTAAAGGCAAAACTGTGCTGGCAGAAGATGCAGTTCAGATCGTTTGAGACAGTGGATAAATAAAACCCCGGACAAGTCAATAAGACTTTGCACTTTTTCGTTTAATTTTGCCTGCAAATATTCCCATGAACGTAAATCAGTTCAACATCCGTGTTTACGGTTTTCTGATCGAAAATGAATGTGTGCTTGTTACCGACGAATTCAGGCTGGGAATCTATATGACCAAGTTCCCGGGGGGCGGGCTTCAGTTTGGCGAAGGAACCCATGATTGCCTGAAGCGTGAATTTATGGAAGAACTCGGTATTCCGATTGAAATCATCTCACATTTCTACACCACCGATTTCTACCAGCCAACCACGTTACTACCAGGTACAATGCAGCTTTTCAGCGTTTACTACCGGGTTATGGCCGAAAAACCCTACCGGTTTGCCACTACTGACAAAATAAACGACATTCCTCCAGAAGACGAAGCTCAAAACTTCAGGTGGGTCAGGATGGACAGGTTAAACATGGAGGATTTTACCTTTCCCATTGATAAAATAGTGGCGGTTGAACTTGCAAAATGGCATAACGCACAAAAATAACATCACCTCAACCATGACCAAATTTAAATTATTTGCCGGACTCGCAATGTTCATTTTTCTGACTTCCTGTCAGCATTCAACGAAAGATTTGGCAGTGATCACGTGTGACTTTTCAGGGGCTGCCGGAGTCAAATTAATCCTGCTGGAGATGGACACCCATGAAATTCGTCATGCTGATTCAACGACCTTTGACAACAGCGGAAAATTCACCTTCAGCCCGACAATAAAAGATGCAGGTTTCTGGCTGTTGAAAGCACCCACAGGAAAAGTTCTTGTCTTACTGCTAAATACCGGCGATCAAATTGAACTTTCCGGTAATTTCATTGATTTCCCGGATCATATACGTATCAAAGCTCCGCAGGATGCCTTGAGGCTGACAGATTTTTTTTACCAGACAAGGACAAATGAGCGGCTGGTTGACTCCCTTGAGATGTTGCTTGTTGAACGCCAGGACAGCTCAGACTATTATCGTCTCACCCAGAAACTTGACACATCATTCCGGGAAATCTGGGAAAACCAGCGGGCCCTTGAGATTGCCTTTATCAATAGCCATTGCGGGTCACTGGCATCTCTGGTGGTATTAAACTATGCGTTCGGCATGAGCCCGGTGCTCAACATAGAGGAAGATTTCAGCTATTACCAGGCATTGGACTCATCCCTGAGCATCAGTTTTCCCGGCAATAAACACGTAACTTACCACCATCAGCGTGTAATGGATTACCAGCGAAAAACCCTTAAAAACGATTAAACACCTGCTGATCTGCCTAATTCAACACAAGCCTGAAACCTTTACCTGTCAAACGTTTTCAGTTCAAGCTCCTTACCATCAAATACGGCATAGGTAAAATGGGTTAACCAATCCCCAAGAACCACCTGTCTCGCATTTTGGGAAAGAGCTATGTCAAGCGGATAGTGGTAATGTCCGTAAATCAGGTAATCCAGGTCAGGGTGTTGTTTCAACATCTCATTCGAATGAACTGAGATCCGCTGCTGAATGAGTTTCAGGTTCATATCCTGTTGCCGTTTCTCCTTTTCGATTCCCGCGCTGCGACTCTTCCGCGACCAGTAAAGTGCCAGTCTGATGCCGATATCAGGGTGTAATTGCCTGAACAACCACTGATTGAATGGGTTTGCAAATACCTTTTTAATAAATTTGTATCCTTTATCACCAGGGCCAAGGCCATCTCCATGTGCGAGATAGAAGTTTTTACCGCTGAATTGGCGAAATTCCGGCTCCCTGTGGAGCTGGATGTTCAACTCTTTGGTGAGGTAATCAAATGCCCACATGTCGTGATTCCCTCTGAACAGGTGAACCGGAATGCCTGAATCCGTTATTCCGGCAAGTTTCCCCAATAATCTTGCATAACCGCGGGGGACTGCTGTTTTATATTCAAACCAGAAATCAAAAAGATCACCCATGAGGAAAATTTCCGCTGCATCCATTCGTGCCATCTCCAGCCATGCAACAAGTTTCTTTTCACGCTTCAGGCTGCTGTCATGATCAGGAATTCCCAAATGAAAATCAGAAGCGAAATAAATTTTCTGTCGCATGTAAATAATTTGAGAGCAATGTACGAAAAAAAGCAGCAGTCCCGGGTGCCAGGGCTGCTGCTTTTCTAATTCAATTTGTTTCCTGATTATTCAGGATGGATTGCCTCTACAGGGCAAACGTCAGCACAAGCTCCGCAGTCAGTACAAACCTCAGGATCAATCTTATAGATATCACCTTCCGCAATAGCTTCTACCGGACATTCATCGATGCATGTTCCACAAGCAGTGCAATCATCATTAATTTTATAAGCCATGACCTATTGAATTTATGTCCCGCATTTCTCCGGGACGAGTGAATAAAGCGATTTTCATGGCAAAGATAAATATTTTCCTGAATATCGAAAACCCAAGATTATATTTTACCACCAGTTTCCCACTTTGTACTTTGTACTTTCCACCTTGTACTTTGAATTTTGCACTTTGCATTTTCCATTTTCCATTTTGCATTTTAACATTATTAAGTACCTTTGTATCCCTAAACTTATGGATGCTATGGCTAAGACTAAAAGACCTGTTATTGAACGTGAAGAGGTAGTGGTAAAATTCGTCGGCGACTCCGGCGATGGCATGCAACTTACCGGCAGCATGTTTTCGGACGTTGCTGCGCTTATGGGGAACGACCTTGCTACGTTTCCTGATTTCCCGGCCGAAATAAGGGCTCCCCAAAACACTGTTGCCGGTGTATCCGGATTCCAGGTTCACATGGGAAGTTCAAAAATCTTCACCACGGGTGACCTTGTGGATGTACTTGTCGCCATGAATCCCGCATCGCTGAGATCGAATCTGAAATGGGCGAAAAAAGGAGCTACAATTCTCACAGATACAGATGCTTACGACGAAAAGACCATTGAAAAGGCCGGATATAAAAAAGATCCTTTTACAGACAACTCCCTTGACAGTTTCAACATGATCAAGGCACCGATTACCACACTTACAAAAGCAAGTCTGAAAGATCTTGGCACCGATGCAAAAACTGCGGAACGCAGTAAAAACATGTTTGCACTTGGCATGCTTTATTACATTTTCAACAGGGAACTGAAATCTTCATTCAGCTATTTTGAGCAAAAATTCAAGAAGAAGCCAGAATTGGTGGAGATAAACAAGATTGTTCTTCAGGCTGGATATAACTATGCCGACACCATTGAAGCGCTTGAATCTGTCATACAGGTCTCACCTGCCAACATGCAGAAAGGCCGTTACCGTAATATTACAGGGAATGTGGCGACAGCATGGGGACTTCTGGCTGCAGCTGAAAAATCAGGACGTCCCTTGTTCCTTGGCTCCTACCCCATCACCCCTGCAACTGAAATTCTGATGGAACTGGCAAAACACAAATCCCTGGGGGCGAAAGTTTTCCAGGCGGAGGATGAAATTGCCGGAATCTGTTCAGCTATCGGGGCTTCTTTCACCGGTTCCATGGCCTGTACAACAACGTCCGGTCCAGGTCTTTCACTGAAAAGCGAAGCAATCGGACTTGCTGTCATCACAGAATTACCCCTCGTTATTGTCAACGTTCAGCGTGGCGGACCTTCAACCGGATTGCCAACCAAATCTGAACAAAGCGACCTTTACCAGGCCTTATTTGGCCGGAACGGAGAATGCCCGGTGATCGTTGTTGCAGCATCTTCCTCCGAAAATTGCTTTTACTATTCATACATGACCGCCAAACTTTCCATGGAACATATGACGCCGGCAATTCTGCTGACTGATGGTTACCTTGGATTTGGCTCCACATTATTCCGGATTCCGAAAATGGCCGACATGCCTGAAATCAACCCACCGATTGCGGAACCCAATGACCCGGACTATAAACCATACCGGCGTAACCCTGAAACTTTTGTGCGTCAATGGGCACTCCCCGGCACTGAAGGCCTGCGTCACCGCATCGGCGGACTTGAAAAGGAAAACATCATTGGAACAGTCTCAACTGATCCGATGAATCACCAGATTATGACCGACTTCAGGGCTAAAAAAGTGGAGAAAGTTGCTGACTTCATACCTGAACAGGAGATAGATGGACAGCCTGAAGGCGATCTGCTGGTTGTTAGCTGGGGAGGCACCTATGGTGCTGTTCATTCGGCTGTAAGCCAGATGCAGAAAGAAGGCAAGAGCATCAGCCATGCGCATTTCCATTACATCATGCCTCTTCCGAAAAACACGGAAAAGGTATTGAAAGGCTTTAAAAACATTGTGGTTTGTGAACTCAACAGCGGACAATTTGTGAATTATCTCCGCATGAAGTTCCCGATGCCCAATATATCCCAGTTCAACAAAGTTCAGGGATTACCGTTCATGATCAACGAATTAACGGATAAGTTTAACCAACTTCTGGAGGAAAAATAAGATGGACTTTACCAATATGACTATTGAACGCACCAGCGTTCAACTCAGCAAAGCAGATTTTGAAAGCGACCAGATGGTCAAATGGTGCCCTGGTTGCGGCGGGCACGCCATCCTGGCCGCAGTGGAGCGCGTATTCCCTAAAATCGGTTACCGGAAAGAGAATTTCTGTATGGTGTCCGGAATCGGGTGTTCATCCAGGTTCCCATATTATGTAAACACTTATGGTATCCATGGCATCCATGGGCGCGCTGCCGCGATCTCAACCGGGGTGAAAATTGCAAATCCAAAATTAAGTGTATGGACCATCACAGGCGACGTGATTCACTTGCCATCGGAGGGAATCACTTTATCCATGTAATCCGCCGCAATGTTGACCTCAACATCCTTTTGTTCAACAACCAGATATACGGACTTACCAAAGGACAGTTTTCACCCACCACACCGATGGGTAAGGTTACGAAAACCTCTCCAATGGGCACCATTGAGCATCCATTCAACATCGGAGAACTTGTTATCGGAGCCCAGGGTACATTCTTTGCCCGTGTTCCCGATAACAACATCGCCCTGATGACAGAATGTATGTTTGAAGCGGCGAAACATGATGGAACTTCGGTAACGGAGATCATGGAAAACTGTATCATCTTTGCCGACAAGGCCCATGCTCCTGTCACAGGAAAGGATGTTAAAGACGACAACATGCTGATCCTAAAAAACGGTGCGCCGATGGTTTGGGGTAAAAACAATGAAAAAGGACTTATCCTGAAAGACACCATGCTCGAAGTTGTAGAAATCGGAAAGAACGGTGTTACCATTGACGATATTCTCATTCATGACCAGTACAGCCAGGATCCCGGAATTCAGCTCATGCTGGCCAAACTGGCACCACCCCACTTCCCGATGGTTTTCGGCGTGATCCGTTCGGCCATGTACCCAACGTATGACGACCTTATTGAAGAACAGATCAAATATGCCAAAGAGACCTCGAAAATCAAGAACGTTGATGATTTGCTGAACTCGGGAGATACCTGGGAGATTTAAAACAACAATTGTGACCTAAAAAAAAGGCTGCCTTATGGTGGCTTTTTTTTTAGGACCATGGAATTTTACTTTTCAAACTAATTTTCCTTCTAACTTCGCATGGTGAATCTGAAACATTTTATCCAATTCATTCTGCAGCACGGGCTCTTTCTTAAAAATGAGCAGATACTTCTTGCCGTCAGTGGTGGTATTGACTCCACTGTGATGGCACATTTATTTCATGAGGCTCAATTCCGGTTTGCAATTGCCCATTGTAATTTTGACCTGAGGGGCAATGAAAGTGAAGATGATGAGAAATTTGCTGAATCCCTTGCCGGGCAATTCAAGGTTCAATTCTTCTCAACAAAATTCCAGACATCAGATTTTGCTGAAAAAAAACGCATTTCAATTCAAATGGCCGCCAGGGAATTACGGTATGACTGGTTCGAACAAATCAGGCTGAATAATAAGTTTGACTTTATTGCGACAGCACACCACCTCGACGATCAGATTGAAACGTTTCTCATCAACCTCATCAGGGGAACCGGCTTGGCAGGTCTGCATGGAATCCCGGTAAAAAACAGGCAGGTGATCAGGCCCATGATGTTCACCTTTCGAAAGGATATTGAGGAATATGCCACCGAACGCGGGATCAGCTATCGAACAGATCTTTCCAATAACGAAACGAAATACCTGCGTAACAAACTCAGGCATGAAGTACTTCCCCGGCTGTGCAGCATCAACCCGGGTTTTCCGCAGGGATTAACTGAAACCATCAGGAAAATCAGCGATTTTGAAACAATTGGCAATCGTGCACTGAAAGAGTGGACTGACCATGCCCTGGCAGTCAATGGCACATGTAAAACCATGAAGATCAGCGATCTTTTGAAATTCAATCCTGTTGAACCTTATGCGTGGGCATTTCTGTCTCCCTTTGGCTTTAATGAGACACAGGTCACAAACATTCTTGAAAGTCTGCTAAAAAAAAACAGGAATGTCTTTTGCTCCCCAACACATCGTCTTGTAAAAGAGAGGGGGTACCTGAATATTTATCAGATAGAAGAAAAAGCCACCAGCAGGCCGGTAAAAATCAACTCTTTTGAGCATAAAAGGAGGATAACGATACCGTTAAAACTGATCTTTGAAAGGTTTGCCAATGTCGAATTCTATAAAATCCCTTTGACAGATAAAACTGCAAGCCTCGATTTTGAAAAACTTAAGTTCCCGCTCATATTGAGAAAATGGGAACAGGGTGATTCATTTTATCCGCTGGGGATGAAGAAAAAGAAAAAATTAAGTGATTTTTTTATCGATCAGAAATTTCCCATGCAGGAGAAGGAGCAAACCTGGCTTCTCTGCTCGGGCAGGGACATTGTCTGGATTGTCGGACACCGGATTGATCACCGTTATCGGGTAACCGGATCAACAGTAGAGATCCTGAGGATTGTGACAGGATTTTAATTTATCTTCGCAAAAAAAATCAACCATGGTTAAAATCGGACTTATCGGAGGTTCAGGCCTCGAAAAACTCAACATTTTCCTGAACCCCGGGGAAATTAACATTGACACACCTTATGGCTCACCAAGTTCCTCTTTTTTTACCGGAACAATCGGCCGTTGTGAAGTTTATATCCTCTCCCGTCATGGCCGCGACCACACCATCCCTCCCAGCCAGGTAAATAACCGGGCAAATATTGCTGCGCTGAAGGAACTTGGCTGTAAGTATATCTTTGCTACAACCGCATGCGGCAGCCTGAGGGAAGAGATTGGACGTGGGGACATGGTTATTGCCGATCAGTTTATTGATTTCACAAAACTGAGGATAAACACATTTTACGACAGGTTTGAGCCGGGCAAGGTGGTCCATACGGGGATGGCAGACCCATTCTCAGAAAAACTCAGGCAGATACTTATAAATGGTTGTAAAGAAACCGGGATTCGGTTTCATCCGGCAGGAACTATTGTCACGATTGAAGGTCCACGTTTTTCAACCCGAGCCGAATCGAAAATGTTCAGGCTTCTTGGTGCAGATGTGATCAACATGAGTGTGGCACCGGAGGCGAGCCTTGCCATGGAAGCCGGCATTCCTTATGCGGCAGTTGCGCTTTCAACCGACTATGATTCCTGGAAACATGATGAAGAACCTGTTACCTGGGCGGATATTCTGAAGGTTTTTGAGGCGAATGTAAAGCACGTCACCGGGTTGCTGGTGCACATACTGACCAACTTCACCGAGGATAGTGATAGTTAGCGTCAGGGGTACTGTGTAAGAAAGTAACAGGGTAACGGTGATACACACTTTGTTACCCTGTTACTTTTTCACGAATCTTCTACCGGGCGTATTTAAAATCTTTACCCAGATATTTTGCTGTTTCACCCAATTGCTCCTCGATGCGAAGCAGTTGATTGTATTTGGCAATTCTGTCTGTCCGGCATGCCGAACCGGTTTTAATCAATCCTGTATTCAGTGCCACGGCAAGATCGGCAATGGTAACATCTTCTGTTTCACCGGATCTGTGACTCATTACAGCTG
>CAIYJU010000100.1 GCA_903926565.1 uncultured Bacteroidales bacterium | reverse complement strand
TAGCAATCCTCATCATATCCCTGGCATCATTTTACACAACGAACGCGCAGGTTCAGGTCATTTCTCCAAACGGTGGCGAAACATGGGTTTATGGAAATACAACAACCATTCAATTTGAGAACCTTGGTATACCTGATGATTTTTACATTTACATTTCGGAGGATAACGGAGCAAACTGGTTGCAGTATTTCCTCGAATATGGTGTAACCGGGATGAATGAAGTTCAGGTTTTTATAAACTTTGGGAATACAAACCTGGCCAAGGTTAAACTGGTGAGTGTAACCAACCCGCAAATCTCCGATGAAAGCGATAATGTATTCTCTGTCATCTATCCGGAGTACTACATATTCTCTCCTCCCATGGGGGTGGTTTATTATCAGGGTTCGATGATAAGTGTGCAATGGTGGACAAGTAATACGGGTCCCGTAAACATTAATTTTTCATCTGATAACGGTGTAACCTGGACAGAGATTGGCACCGGAATTACTTCATATCCTTTTGACTTTTTTGCACCGGCTGTCAACTCAGCAGAATGCTTTATAAAAGTTTCGAATGCAACCAATCCTGCGATCTTTAGCATAGGTCAGATGTTTTCAGTTTTATCATTGCCGGAAGTCACACTTTTAAGTCCAAATGGAGGTGAAATATGGAATTATGGCGAATCAAATACCGTTTCATGGAGCGGCACCAACCTTTCACCCTTACTGACCATCGATCTTTCTGTCAATGGCGGTTCAACCTGGCAGTATTACGCATATGTGCAAAGTGGCACTTCAGGGGGGTCGGCAGAATTGTTGTCCCCTTCCCTGGCAACAGGAAATGCGCTGTTAAAAATTCGTGATGTAAATTTCCCAACTGCAAGTGATTTAAGTGATGCTCCTTTCACCATCGTTGTCCCTCCGTTCATCATTTATGAGCCGATTGCCGGCAGTACTTTCTATACCGGTCAACCCATAAGGGTAAGCTGGGACACAACAACGCAGGCCACGGTAAATATTGAATTATCCCTTGATAATGGAAATACATATGAGACGGTAGCGTCAAATATACCCTCATCTCAACTCATTGCGATGATAAATGGACCGGCTACTGCCTCTGACAGTTGTAAAGTTAAAATTGCCGACAGTAACGACCCTTCATCCTTTGCTGTAAGCCAGGTTTTCAGGATCATTAATGCTCCTGTTCTTTCATTGGTAAGTCCCAACGGCGGCGAGCTGCTGGATAATGATTCAACCTATTCCATTACCCTTACGTACACCGGCGAATTGCCGGAATACCCTTTTCTTTCCTTTGATTATTCAGCTGACAATGGGAAAACCTGGAGAAATGTGGGATTGTTCAATTATCTTGAGAACCAAAACACCTATCCGTGGAGAACCCCTTTAACACTTTCCGACTCATGCCTGATCAGGATTTCCGATTACAATTTCCCGTTTATTTCCGATGTAAGCCAGTCGGTGTTTTCCATTAAAGAAATTCCGACCCTGGATATCTGTATGGTAAGCGTTGAACCAGGTTCCAACAAGAACCTGATTGTATGGAACAGCGTTCAGAATGATCTGATCGCTGAGTATGTGGTGCTAAAAGAGACTAACGAAGCAGGTATTTACCAGGAAGCTGGAAGCGTATTCAAAGATTCTGTTACCTCGTACATCGATCCCTTGTCAAATCCGCGTGAAAAAGCGACCCGTTACAAATTATCGTTCAGGGATTCGAACGGGATATTGTATGGTGCTGGCAAGCTTCACCAGACAATTCACCTTGCAATCAACAAGGGAGTTGGCAATATCTGGAATCTTTTCTGGACGCCATATTTAGGTTTTCCTGTCCTATCCTATAATATTTATCGGGGCAGCGATCCGGATACTATGCAGTTAATCGGCACTGTGTCCGGTAACTTTTCCTCATATACTGACCTGAATGCACAAACCGGGTTCGTATATTATATGATAGAAGTCATCAATCCCAACAACTGCAACCCGGCAGGCAGTAAATACGGCGGTTACGGCAGTTCAACCTCCAACATCGAAACGAACAAATCATTAGGTATAGAAGATCAACTACTTTCAGCCACCCTGTCAGTTTATCCAAATCCTGCAACCGTTAAAGTCAGCATAAAGTCAGCACAATTGATGAAAGGTAGGATTTTACTGTCAGTTGTAAACCCAATTGGTAAAATAATTGAGGCTGTTACAATTGAAGCCAGCGACTTATCGCAGGGGTATGATCTTTTGATTGACGACCTGGCTCCAGGAATATACACAATACTTGCAAGAGGCTCTGAATTAACAGGCTCTGCAATATTTATCAAAACCAGATAACCCAATTTGAGGCTGTTACAGCTTTGCGGGTTGATCTGAAAAGTATATAATCATCGCTTTAGAGATGATGCGGTCTTGTTCTAATTTGCTATTTCCTATGTCAAAGCGAATACTAATTTTGTTTGCACATCCGCGGTTTGAGAAATCCCTCAACAACTCTTTGCTGGTAAACCAAATACCCGCATCCCCGAATTACACTTTTCATGATTTATATGAGCGGTACCCCGATTTCAACATTGATGTGGAGCATGAAAAGCAACTTTTGGAGGACCACGATGTCATAATCTGGCAGCATCCCTTTTACTGGTACAGTGCTCCTCCCCTTTTAAAACAATGGATCGACATGGTTCTGGAATTTGGCTGGGCCTATGGTCCCGGCGGAACACACCTGCAGGGGAAGTTGGTATTCAACACGATCACAGCAGGCGGTCAGCGGTCAGCGTACAGCAAAGATGGTTATAACCGGTTTACAATAAATGAGCTGCTTGCACCTTTCGAACAAACTGCCCGGCTCTGTAAAATGTCTTACCTGCCCCCGTTCGCCTTGCATGGCACGCACCGGTTAACCAAAGAGGAGGCCGTCGAAACCGCCGGTCAATACAGGAGGTTACTTGAATCCCTTGTACATGATCATCTTCCGGTTGATCAAATGCAATCCTTCTCCTATCTGAACGACTGGGTCATCAACCAAACCTTATAACTGCGATCATATGGACTTTTTATCACAGGCATTGATATACCTTGCAGCTGCAGTGGTATGTGTTCCCATAGCGAAAAGGCTTGGCATGGGATCGGTGCTGGGTTACCTTTTTGCAGGCATCCTGATTGGCCCGTTTATTCTTGGGTTTATCGGAAAGGAAGGACAGGACATCATGCACTTCGCCGAATTCGGAGTGGTAATGATGCTTTTCCTCATTGGCCTTGAACTGGAACCCTCCCATTTCTGGCGGTTGCGCAAGTCCATTCTCGGATTGGGGTCATTGCAATTGGGTCTCACAGCAGGAATCCTGTTCATGATCCTGATCGCAACCGGGTTCAGATGGCAGGCAGCCCTGGCAATTTCACTCGCACTGGCCATGTCATCAACAGCCATCGCCCTTCAAACCATCAAAGAGAAAGGTTTGTCACAAACTGTTTCAGGACAAGCGTCGTTTTCCGTTTTGCTTTTCCAGGATATCGCCGTCATTCCCATCCTGGCGATTCTGCCTTTGCTCACGTTTCATGGAACCACAATATCTGAATCGGGACACCAGACCTTCATCGATCAGATGCCTGGCTGGCTGCAGACAATTTCGCTGTTCCTTGCCGTGGGCATCATTTATGCAGCCGGCAGATTCCTGATCGTTCCGATGCTTCGGTTAATCGCAAAGACACAACTGCGCGAATTATTTACTGCCTCCGCCCTTTTCCTTGTTGTTGCCATCGCCATGCTGATGCAACTGGTGGGGTTGAGCCCTGCCCTGGGCGCCTTCCTCGCCGGGGTGGTCCTGGCAAACAGCGAATACCGCCATGAACTCGAAAGCGACCTCCAGCCTTTCAAAGGGCTATTGCTTGGCCTCTTCTTTATTGGTGTTGGTGCTTCCATCAATTTCGACCTGATTGGTTCTCAGCCCTGGCTCATTGCAGGTCTGGTTATAAGCGTGATGGCCGTAAAGGCAGCCGTTCTTTTCTTCGCCGGCCGGGTTTTCAAACTCACCAATGACCAGAACCTGCTTTATACCTTTGCCCTTTCGCAGGTGGGAGAATTCGCTTTCGTCATTTTCTCATTCACCGGACAATTGAAGATTATCTCCCCTGAATGGATGAGCACCATGATGGCAGTAACAGCCATCACCATGACCATCACCCCATTGTTGTTGTTGCTGAATGAAAAAGTTATTGATCCCAGGTTTGGTGTTAAGGAGAAACCCGCAGACCGGGAAGCAGATCAGATCGAAATAAAACACCCTGTCATTATTGCCGGATTCGGGCACTTTGGGAGTACGATCGGCAGGTTCCTGCGGGCAAATGGGGTGGAGGCCACCATCCTCGACAATGATTCCAACCGGGTTGAATTACTGCGGAAAATGGGATTTAAGGTATACTACGGTGATGCAACCCGCCTCGACCTGCTGAAATCGGCAGGTGCGGATGATGCGAAGATCCTCATCGCTGCGATCGATTCGCCTGAAACAAACATGGAACTGGTGACCACCGCCAGAAAATATTTCCCTGATCTTAAACTCATGGTCCGTGCCAAAAGCAGGATAGACGCTTACGACTTCATCGATATGGGAATGACCGACATTTATCGTGAGAGTCTCCATACCTCGGTAAAAATGGCGGCTGATGTACTGACCAAACTGGGTCACAGAAGTTATACAGCTGCCCGTCAGGGACAGAAATTCCTTCAGTACGATGAAGAGGCACTCATCAGGATGGCCGAATTGCGGCACGACCAGAAACAATACATCCTGCAGGCCCGTGAAAATTTCAGGATGCAGGAAGAACTGCTGTCACAGGATCTCAGGCAGAACCTGTCGGAGTATGACCATGCCTGGGACAGTGAGGAGATAAGAGAGGGGCTTGCTAAAAACAGCGAAACAGCGAAATAGTGAATACGGACAAATCAATCAAATAAATTAAAAGTCTCTAAGGCAACGGATAGACAAGCCGCTTGCCTTGTTGCAGTAGTCAACGATGATGGTCTCACTGGAGAACCACAGGTACCGGCCGGTAGGGGCATCGTTCTGCAAACTACTCCAGAAACAGCCGTAGGAACCTCGGGGGGCCAAAAAACCAATGCTATAGAGGAACCCGGCAGCATGCATTTTTAAAGCAGAATTCCATGGGCCGTTCCAATCGACCCAGTTTCCACTTAGGTCCACATTAATCCATTCGGTAGAGGTTGGAATACGCCAGCCGGCGCCAAGTTCAATCGTACAAGGGTCGTTGGTTGTTTCCCAATCACTATATTCATTGACGCCTGTGATTGTCCAGGCAGGCGTCAGGGTAGTGCCATCATGTTTGTAACCCTGTTTACGGTTAAACTGCCAGTACCAGCCGGCAGAAGCTTCGGTGGCATCGTTCACGGCAGTTGCCTGGTGGTCAGATCCAAGATTGCTGGTTATCCAGCATTTTGATGTTTCACCGGGAATACCGGACACGGTGCCGTAGGTAACTGTTTTATTCACCGGCGCAACGGCTCCTGTAACATGGTTTATGACGATTGAAGAGCCGCAGTTAAAAACTGACGTTAGCATTGCAAAAGTAGCGGTCTGGCTGGAAACGGGATTGCCCGAAAGGATGCTTGCCTGGTATCCCTTAACATAGGCGGTATATTGAAGCTGGTTCCCCATGTAAAAGATAAATCCTCCTGTACCCGGAACTGACTTGAGAGATGAACCCTGTCCGGTCTGTCCTTTATAGGAAATCCGTTCCGCTTCATTGCCTGGTGCGGTGCTGATGATTTTTATCGTTTTTATGGTTTTATCGTCAAACACCTTCAGGAACACTTGTTGAGAACCCCGGGTCGAAATATCAAACAGATGCCCCCCTCTTTCAAAAAGGTCGCTGTATTCCGAAAGTCGTTTCCCATTGATGTCATAAACGGCCAGGTTCAGTTCCCCGGCATTCCTGAGGTAAATACTTACCATGGTAGACCCCTGACAAGGGTTGGGCATATTCGGCATTAAAACGATGTTTTCTGAATACCGGGAGCCAGGGTCCTCCAGGCCATAAGGCCAGGAGGCAACAAGATTCAAAACAGAAACTGCATCATAAAGGGTGGTGTCGCAGTCTTTCGTCAGGTTTTTGACATGAACACTGTCCAGGGCCAACGCATTCTGTGTAACTGAATCTTTCGCCTGGAATGTCAGTGTGATCGGGGTCTGGCCAACAACATTGCTAATGAGCAAAAGCATCGCAACGAAAACGGATAATTTTTTCATTGTTGAATGTTTTTTTGGGGGTTATCAAAGGATATTATCAGGTCTTGCCAGAATGAATACGTAAAGTTAAAGACATTAACGGCAAAAGTCAAGTAAAATGTTGACCCGGAAAGACTTAGTTATAGATATGGATACACCGATGGCGTTGACCATCTCAGGCCGGTTTAAATTGACCATATTGCAAATGAGGTTCAATTATTGAAAGCTGGTGATTATTCTGATAAGGCTGGCCGGAAATTGGCCGGAAATGTTTCACCTTCTAATTTTAACAACATTTCTTCAACTTTAATTTTGATTTTCATTTTCAACTCTCCGTTTTCGATTTCATCAAAAGTTTTTTGATCCCAATTTTTATGTTCGTCAAACCAGAACCAGTATGGCAAGTTTTCAGTTGGTGTTTGATTCACCCCAAGTTTTTCTTGAATTAATTTTGCGGTCATTTCGGATATTAATTTTAATTCTTTACGGCAAATGCCACCAAAGAAGTGACGTGCCCATGTATCATCGAAACAGAAACCAATTCCAAATGGCCATTCGGGTTTGTAAAAATAAAAGCAAGAATCTACTTGACCGATTTTAGGGTCCCAGTTTAATTCAAGATTTAATTCCTTTGCAATTTCTTCATTTTGCTTTTTAAAATCATTCATTAGGCTCTCAAAATCATAACCAAGAGAATACAGAATGATTAATTGCTGATAATTAATTCGTTGTTGTTGTCCACCACTCGGATGGTACGTCCTAAATGAGTTCCGAGGTAAACTCGGGTGAACCATACGGGCAAATTCTCTTGGGGCTATATTCCCTGTAATTTTTTCAAATTGAAGTTGATCATCAAATTGAATTCGAATCTTGTCATCATAATCAGGTCCTGAGAAAAAAACGACAACATCAGGCTCAATTATTTTTATTTCATCCAACAAAATATTATTTGTTTGCTCAACAATAAATTTATGTTCATTAGGTAAAAGCGACCCGCCATCAACTGAATATTTTGAAACATTTGTCCAGAAGAAACAACTCTTGTTTTTTAATTCAGGATTTAATGCTTCGGTTATTTTAAAAACAGAATGCCAAAAAGGTGAATTTGTATGAGTCTCTTCTACAACATAAATATTATTCTCCATAAGGGGAATAATATCATAAGATTCACTTTTATTCCTGCCCCTCAAACGATAACTTTCTTGACCAACAAACAAGATTTTAACCGTTGCCTTGCGATACAAATCCTCCCTTGAAGACATTAAAAATGGGCCATCGAGATTACGCTCATGTTCAACATTGTAGGCTGAAATTTTCTCACGTATCCCTCCCAAATTTTTTTCGTAAAGGTTTTCAAGTCTTTTGATTATTGATTCCATAAAGTTAATTTTTAGTTTTCGGTCAAACTGAATTTGTAAAACTACAATGTTAATACGAAAATCAAGAAACATTCGTAACAATCTTGACAGATTTGGTGTCTTGTTTTTAACAAGGACATATCCCATTCCGACATTCGGAACAGGGTGTTCAGGTTTTCGATTTCAATTTTGAATGGTCGGGTGGATTTTATTCCGTTTTTCTGTACCAGTCGATTACAGGTTCTCCTGAAAACCTGAAGAAAATACTTGATTTTGTAGTCGACTGGGCATCTAAAACAGTCGCCTTTAGCATGAATATCGGAATGGGTGTAACCGGTAATATTCGATCAGAAAACGAAAACACAGGATAAAGAAAACGAATGACATCGCTCACAATTTCTCGGAAATGTTTAACCAAAATTATATTGAAAATATCCAATGTGGGAATTTCACCTACTACGTGTAAACGGTAAATAACAATGCGAGATTTCGGCAATTAGGAATGCAAGAATTCGGTAGATAAGGATGCAGAAATTCGGTAAATAAGCATGCAAGTATCCTTCCTCGATTAGTTTCTATAGAGCAAAGCTGGAGGTTTCCAGGGGAATTGCCCCCGGGGGCAATTCCCCTGGAAAATGTCTCCTTAAATTTTTCTGACTTTTGGTGTTTATACCAAACAAGTCAGCTATGGAAAATTATGTCAATTTTTGGATTATGTATCATGAATGAAGTACATCGTCATCATTTTGTGGGTATGACCCCACCCCAGATAGCGGAGGTCTTTTTGATGGATCTCCTCGCCAGTATGGTCAGGTTATCAATCAGTTACATATTCTTTAACCTTACAATTGGGTTATGTTATTGAATTACATTTGATTATATTTGTTGTCTTTTAACCACCACTCCTTGTCGTACTACCTAAAATAATCCAGAATTACCCGGTTTATGAGACAAATATGAGACAGTTTTTTGTAAACATGCAATGTTGGACGTTGAACGTTATCTTCTTTCTTAAAGCAGAAATCTGATCTCAGCCAACTCCTTCCCGATTTGTTGAACTCCTTTAAGAATTCGCTGTGTTTGTATTGGGGAGGGCTTTTTTATCCCGTTAATATACTGAGCCAGCAAACTTTGATTCATTCCTATCCGCTCCGAAAATGCTTTTGCATTGATTACCTTGTAGAACGCGAAGAACTGAGCAATATCCAGCGTCACTTTCAGGTCATCTTCACAAACATGTTGCCCTTTTTCTTCAAAATACAAATTGATTGCCTCAACCATATTTGATTTAAGCTCAACCAAATCATTTCCCGTGGTTGCAACAGGATAGTTTTGAGCATATGCTGAATACCCTGTATTTGTTCGCTCTACTATTATTTCTATCTTTTTCATAAAACCCGGTTATTATTTCAGCCCTGCATCCTTTAGAATTTTATTTTGCAACCCTGCACCAACTTCACCAGCACCATGATTCGGAACAACAATCTGACCACCCTTTTCAGGATGTCGCATGATCATATGACTCCCTGACTGTCGGAAAACATACCAGCCATTCCGCGTCAGGAGTCGGATCAATTCCTTGCATTTCATTTCACAAATGTAATAAATATATTACCTGTGCAATGATTTATTGAACCTGTATTTTGTGTCAAAAGAGATAATATTTCTCCACGATGGGGATCAGGTCGGACATTGAACCATTAAGTGTCAGATGACACTGATGGTTGGGTCATTATCCTGTGGCCGGGGGTGGTCCTGTAAAATCGGGCGAGGGGTGGCAAGTTAGACCGGCCATGGCCGGAGATTCAAATTAGTTTTCCCACCTTCGACATTATTTATCTATTGCATATTCTATTCCAGAAATATAAGCTTGAAAATCAATACTATTGCCCCCATCTTTTGACAACAATTGAATATTATACTTTCCTTCAGGCAGCCATATAGGGCCAACAAATTGTGATTTGTAGTAGTCTATTATGAACCCATTGATCCTTAGAAGAATATCATTTTCAAATATATCACCTTCTCCTTTAACCATAAATTCCTTGGCACTTGTTATACACCAAACTTTGTCCTTTGGCACTGAAAAGGTGTCATTTACTGAGATATGCTTTCTGGATTCTGATGCCTTAAAACCAAGGAAAAATGCCTTTGAAAATTTTAACCCATTGGTGTCACCGCCAAAGTTTTTCTGAGGCGCTTGGCTGATTAATGATAAAAAACTTAAAACGAATAAAATTGTAAGCGTTGTTTTCATAGGAAACGAATTTACTTGTTAATGTCTTATAGGGACCGGCCGATGGGTTTAACCATCTCGGAATGAAGTAAATTGACCACCTTTATTTATTAATTGTTAACAAGTGTAACCAGAAAATAACAATGTCTCAAAATCGGTAATTGGTGATGCAGTGAATTCGGAAAACAAGAATGTAGTGTTTTCGGAAAACAGCGATGTATGATCAAGGGAATGGGTTTTGCCCCATGGGG
>CAIYJU010000099.1 GCA_903926565.1 uncultured Bacteroidales bacterium | reverse complement strand
TGGTGGCAATAAATGCATCAATATTGCCGGTTCCGCTTGCAGCAAGGCCAATTTCGGCATTGTCGTTTGTCCAGGAAAAAGTTGTTCCTAAACCAACCGGGCATGAAACAGTTGTAGCCGTTGTACTCACTCCATTGCAATAGATCTGGTCGGGAATAAAGGCAGCTTCAGGGGTAGGATTCACAGTGATCTGATAGAGAGTTTCTGTTCCGACGCAGGTGTTGGCAGTAGGGATGATGGAGATAACAACATCAATGGGTGAAAATGTCGAATTGGAAATTATTTCATGGATATCTCCGTTTCCACTGGTGTTTGCCATGGTAACCCCGGCAGGAACAACTGGAACTGACCATGTAAAGGTTGCCGGCGTTATTGTTGAAGTATATATAACATCGGCCTGCTGACCGGAACAAACCGATCCAGAGGATGCAGGGTCAATAACTACATCAGGTAACTGGTTAACAGTTACAGGAAGCTGAACAACAGGGCTTGGAGTGGCACAAAAAGAGTTGGTCCCAAATACTTCAACAAATCCGGAAGTGGCATTTGGTGTAAAGTTGACAGTGGCTGACGGATCGCTCAGATTTGCCTGGGTGATCGTTACTTCCGGCTGTGGAGGGTTGTAACTGAAATGATACTCCTGGGTGCCTGGGCTTGGTATAACAGAAATTGGCAAATTGGATGTTCCATCGCAGATTGATTGAGCACCATTTGTGAAAACAAGAGCCTGGGGGCAATTCGGGCCCGGAGCTATATACTCCTGCGGTGGACGGATACAGGCAGCATTAGCTGAGAATACCGCATTAATCGAATGGACAGCTCCATCACATGGGATATTTGAAAGCGAATACGGAAATGGGCTTGTCAATGGGTTTGTGGGAGTAATTGGATAAGAATTTGAGACGCCTGATGGATTGTCGGTAACGGTGAGTGTCCCGATGTCGGTGGGTGCGTTGGTGAATTCAATATTGCCGGAAACTGTGTAGGTGTTGGATGCCGGATCGCATTCGGAATGGTTTGCAGTAAATGCGATCATCGAACAGTTATACACAATGTCGCAGTTTGTACCTCCAGTACTGGTTATATCTTCTGAAAATGTTATAGTCCCTTCGCCACCATCATAATTTGATATCAGTAGAATATAAATCTCCCCAACTGTTGTGTTTAAAATTGAACAGTTTTCTACCGCATTTCCCGAATAGCTGCAGTCAACAATGTTACCCTTTGGGTAAACACATCCAGGGTCAGTGTTATTACAGCATGGATCTAATGGTTTAGGGCAACTGCCTGTCAATCCGGTGGCACAACCATCAGTCAGACTGGTGAAAGGACCCCAACAGATAAAATCAACATCGTTATTCCCTGCACCGGTTTTAGAAATATTAATATAGATATTGCCTGCAACATTGACCTGCATATAATACCAGGCAGGTCCGGGAGCATAATGGCCGTTTTTTTGACCAAGGCAGCCATAATTTGGATAACCATTAATATCAGGGTCAGGAGCATATCCTGTGGTACCTGATGGAAATGTATATGTATTCCCTGAACAAGATATTTTTGCGGTCATACAGCCAATGGCACCTTCCCCTCCAGGTCCCATGGGATTACGTGTTATTGCAGCTCCAGGGTTAAAAGGAGTATTGGCAGGTACATCCTCCCTAATCGCAGACAAACCACCAATTAAAGTGTTTTGATAAAGTTCTCTGAATTCATTAACTACCTTACGTTCATCAAACGTGGTGATAAAAAGGGCAGAATCACGATCGTAGTCATTTTTATCTGCGATATGAATTCCGTGGAGTGCAGCTGAGTTGTAAAAAAATTGTCGTTCCGCTTCGGTTTTAAACAATGACAACTTTACATAATAAAACAACGCTCCAGATTCCGTGTGATCAAACCTTGCTATTTTGTTCAGTGTATCGTGTTGATGGTCGCAATACCCGGAAGAATCATGGCGTGAAACCGCGACGATCGAATCGGATTCAGGATCTCCCTGTTTAAAGGATTGGCTGAATAATTCAGGAAAAATGGAAAGTAATGGAATAATCAGCAGGCTTGATCTAAACCGGGCTAATCTTAGAATCCATAATTTTATCTTCATTTATGGGCACTGCAATTATGTGATAAATCAGAAAGGATGAACAAGTTTTAACGAGCCCTTTAAAATAGTCAAATGGTTGTACGAACAACAAATAGTGGTGCAAATTTAAGGTTTTTAACCTAACCAGACAAGCATAAAGTTGTGAAGTTCTCCGAGCACTAGTTCATCTTTGTAAATTATGTTGCCCTAGTCCTTCACACACCTCACCAGGAATGCATTCTGTTTCGCACTTTCATAAAGTGAAACAGAAGGGTTGATGGTGTTAACCCCACGGGCAACAGGTTTATTCCCTGAAAGCGTTGAAGTCCAGAACATGGTTCCGGTGAGGTCGTTTGTATTGTATGCCCATGTGTTGTTCATGTAATATATTCCGTTGGACAGGGCGTCAAATTTATATGGAGGTTTGAGGAAGTCGCCGGCAGTTCCCTGGCCTGCAGGCACACCTGATTCGTCGTCGATCAGGTACTGCCATTCCTGTGCGGAAGGGATGTGCCAGCCCGGCGGACATATTCCCTGGGAGCCTTCCGCAGCGCCATAACGCATCAGCTCATCCCATTGGTAGAACCCGCCTGAGGTGCATCCGCCCAACACTGCATCGGGGCAATATTTCTGCGGCTGGCAGTTGTCGGTTTGCGGGAAGGCCGGGTCGGATTCTGTGCCGTAATCCAGGCTTTCAACCATCCAGCAGCGGTTACCTTTAAAATAGGTGTTATAGGCTTTGTATGGCAGCGAGGTTCGAACATCTTTCAGTTTATTAACAGGGTCTCCACACTGGAACAACGGTGGATTTATTACTGAAATGGATTTTGTGTCTGAGGAAGGGCAGGAGTAAATATTTGTATAGCTATAGGTGATTGGGTGGAGTCCCGGACCTGCAATACCCGGGCTAAACTGGTATTGCCCACCGGCAAAAGCAACGCCTGCACCTGAATAGATGCCGCTTATTCCGTCAGGTGTGCCACCATGAAGGATGTATGGCTTGGCTGTCGGGACAGTCACCATATCGAAACATGATGTCAGCTGCGTGTTGGGCCTGGGATTGATTGTAATCACAAACGGACCGGAACTTAGCGGGCATGCCGGAATCGTTGCAGTCGTAATGGCAGACAGCGACAGTATCGCAGTTTGTGGCAGGTTCCCGTTCAGTTTCCAGGTGACAGATGCAGGATTGGCAGAAGGGTCGGCAATTGAGGCACACGCTGCAGGGGTTACAATCCATTGGTAAGCAGCAGCAGGGCCTCCTGCATCGACAGTATATAGTGAAGGTGTCGGGAAATCCTGGCATACTGGTGACGGTGTGGAGGAGGTAAAAGTAATAACCGGAAGTGGCTGGATATCGACTGCAGTTACAGTAACTCCGTCACAACCCAATGCATTGGTGTAATTAACAACAATAGATGATTGGGACAGGATATTGGCAGCAGTCCACTTGACAGTAACTGTATTTACATTGCTTGTGGGTGAAGTAAATGAACCGCCAGCGAGCATGGTCCAATTGCCTTTCTCAGTTCCCTGCAGGCTGTAGGTACTTATAGACCCTGCACAAACACTTGCATTACCGGTAACACTGTAAACCGGAGATGGGTTTACCATCACAGGAACCTCGGTGGAATTTACTGCAGTACATCCATTTGCATCCTCATAGTTCACTCCTATCCAGTTGCCTCCTCCAAGCGTGTTCCAGGTCACAGTAGCAGAATATTCGTTGAATGTGAGCATGTTACCCGTAGAAACACTCCAGGCATAGTTGAATTTACCAGGCTGAGTAGTGTAAATATACGTTTTGGTAAGACACACATTAAAGTTACCCGTGGCATCAATGGTTGGTGTGGGCAGCGGATGTACAAAAACCGATTTGGTTGCAGGCAGTGTCGTACAATTGTTTGGATCGGTATAGGTAACAGAAAAAGTCTGATTCCCGGTAGTTGTTGGCCAGGTTATGCTTACCTCCCACGGATTGGCACCTGGCAGAATAACGCCGTTTGGGCTTGTCCATTGGTACGATGTTGCAACCATGCCAGGATCAGTTGAGAATGTTTTCGCAACACCCAGGCAGGCGTCCGTTTCTCCAAACAGGTTGGGTGTGATCAGATCCTGAACGACGATGTTCTTTTGGTCGGAGCTGGTGCAATTATTGGCATCGGTAACAGTGTAGATGATGGGATAGGTGCCTACAATGGATGGAGTAAATATCGTGATTGGAATCCCGTTAAGGGTATAGGTTCCTCCGGGAGGGAGGGGTGTGTTTGGGTCCAGAAATATTGGCGGTGAATTGAGACAGGCAGGACTAAAAGCTGGAAGTTGAACATCCGGAAGCTGGTTGACAGTTACAGTGTGAGTAACAGGAATCCCAATACACCCGTTGTTCGTGGGAGTGATGCTGTAATTGACAGCGCCCGGTAATAAGTTCGCTGCAAGCTGGTATGTATTGGCGATTGAGTTTCCGTTACCCGGTCCCGGCGGAGTTAAAATATTTGAGCAGACAGGTGCACTCCATGAGAATAAAGTTGACGGGAACGTTGATGATAACAAAATTCCTGAAGGCTGGCCATCGCAAACACCCGAATTTGGGCCTGGAGTTGTTGACAAATCTGGTAGTGGACTTACAGTAAGGACAATCGGAAACGGAGTCGCAGGGGAGCAGGTGCCAATGCTGGGCGTGACATGAAAGGTGATTGTGCCGGATGTCAGTCCGGATACTCCCGGAATAATTGTAATCGGATTTGAATTGTATGTTCCGGGAGGCGGGCAACCTGAGGTTATTTCAGGGGAACAGTCAGATGCAGCGATTGACCAAAGGTAGTTGACCCCGGTAAAATTAGATTCTAATAATATTGATTTTAAAACCCCGGAACATACACTCTGAGCAGGTGCAGTAATAAGGTCAGGAATTGGCTGAATTTCAATTGTAAGTGTCTGGGGTTGTCCTTGCGAGCAAGTTGTGCTGTTAATGCCATACACTGAAATAATCTGGCCGGGACCAGGAGTCACTCCGGTAAAATCCGGATCAATGAAATTGTTAAGTGTTGTGATGCTGCCACCTCCAGGCCAGGTCCAATGGTATTGTTCCGAATTGGGATCCAATGGAATTGAGTAATGAGGGGTAACCCCCTGGCATACCTGGGTCGGTCCGGTGATGGCAGCTGGTTGTGCAGGAATCCGGTCTTCGGTGATCAATGCCGGGGCTGTAGTTTGATTGGCAACATACCACCATGTATTGATAGTGTTCAGGTCACCAATAAACACATCCCATTGATGACAGGCACCCAATGAGCTAAGACAACCTGTAAAGTTAAATCCTGTAAGGTTCAGTTCTGTGTCATCCCAATACAAAGCAGGTTCATTCGTTGACGGAGGCTGAACAAGGGTGACGATAAATCCATTTGGGTTATTTTCCACATCGTACAAGGGGAGATGGGTTAACCCGTTAATATATTTAAGAGTAAACGGAAAGGTGGTTCCGTTGGGAATTTGTCTCCTGGGAATTGAGTTGTCATATCCGTCCCAGGTGATTGTATTCATCCCAGCAACTACAGTCATTGGGATGGTAATGTCAGCATACGGCGGAACCCCTGCCGGGATTGCCTGGCTTAACTTCAGGGTAATTTCGGCTGTTCCTGCGGCAGATACTTCAAAAGTGAAGGCAATTTTGCCATCTGCACATGTTTTTACAATGTCGAGATATGGAGCGGCCGGTGGTTCCGGCAGCAAACTGCCTAGTGTTCCGTAGATGTATGAATCGCTGTTTGGAACATTGAGAAAAACTTTAAACTGGGGATACGTATGACGGCCCGAAGTTGATTTTCGTGCCTGATCAGCAGGGTTTGTCGGAGTAACCTGCGAGCATCCCGATTCATTGGAAGCAAATGAAAAATACCTGCCATCTAATCCATTCGGGTTTAACTGGGTAACAATATGATCGTTGGTGTAAATATACATCAACCCTTTAAAACTGTAAATGTTCCCGTCTTCATCATACGTTGCAATCTGCCAATTCTTTGAAAAAACACGTCCGGGTATAGGCTGGTTCGTGAGGGTATTGACAACTGTGATGTCAAAATAATCAAAAGTACGGGAAGTGTTGTTGTTGATTTCAAAGTTCATGAAATAGTCACCGGCAACATCGGGTTGTGCTACGTTTGCTTCGTAACCTAATGGATGTAACGCCTTGGGTCCATAGTATGCTTCCTGGTACGTGTTAATAAAACCAACTCCAGCTGTAGGGATACTGGCCTGGAACAGGTTTGAAAGTCCGTCTGGTCGTTGAATCCTCCATCCATTCACAGCTACGTTACTGCCTCTTCGTTGGCCCAGCCCAAAATATATTTTTTCGGTGAGTGGATTTTCAATATGGATGTAAAGCCTGTAGGTTTCCGCAATGGTACTTCCATAAACAGCAAAGGGGTCACGGGCTTGGGTCTGAACGGTTCCCCTGGCGATAAGTATCCATGTAAGCTGGGTTTCATCTGGCATCAGTTCCTTGGTTCCCTCGCCATGTGAAGTTCTTCCAAAAACCAAAAAGGAAAAAAGGAAAAGCCACAGGAATCGGATAGGTAATGAATTCGAACAAAATTCAATCATTGAGGTCTTCTTTTTTCAGGATATAAAGATACAGGTTTTCTCAACCTAACATATCACCTGGTGATTTTTTTATAGGATATGCTGCAATTGAAGACCCGCTGAAACGTAAAAGGTTGCCTGTGAAAGACAGGCTGACAGTTAATCTTTAAGGCATCTGACAGGAAAGGCGTTTGCTTTGGTGCTTTGGTATAATGAAACAGATGGGTTCAGATTATTAATGCCACGAGCAATGGGTTTATTCCCTGCGAATGTTGATGTCCAGAACATAGTCCCTGTTACGGTGCCTGCATCGTAAGCCCAGGTATTGTTCAGATAATAGATCCCGCTGGTTAAGGCATTAAACCTGTAAGGTGGTTCGAGATAGTCTCCCGCCATTCCATGGCCGGGCGTTGCCTTTGCTTCGCTGTTCATTAAGTCCTGCCACTCCTGTTCACTGGGAACATGCCAACCCGGCGGACATAACCCCTGTGAAGATGCAGGGGTTTGTCCGTAACGGATCAGTTCGTCCCATTGGTAAAAACCCCCATTCTGGGAACAGTTCGCATTATCTGTTGATAAACAATACTTTTCATTGATGCAATTATCGGATTGTTCCTTTGGCTGTAAAGGGGAAGGATCGACCACTTTGGATCCATACCGCAGATTCTCAAGCATCCAGCATTTACCATTTATCAAAGCGGTTTTATAGTTCGTGGGCGGATTATCCCTGTAATCCGTCATGGATGAGGTGCATCCGGGATTGGGTCCCATGACTGTTATGGTTACTGAGCCTGCTGAGGTACCGGTACATCCGTATTGATCCGAAGTGTACCGATAGGAGATCTGATAGGATGGGGCCAAGGCCTGGCTGGGATTAAAATAGTAGTTGCCGGCTGCATCGGGATAGAGCGCCGGGGTGGAAGGAGTTGCCAGATATTCTCCCTGGTTGGGGGTCGCTGTAAGCAAGGGACGCCCGCCTTTCAAAAGGAATGGTTTCGCGCTGCGGTTGGTGATCTGGTCGAAGCATGGTATGATGGATACCTCAGGTTTCGGATTGATCAAAACATTTTTGGTCCTTGAATCGGAACAGCCTTTATTGGTCAAACCATCCAACTGTACCTGCGCTGCTCCGATTCCACTCCAGGCAGCTTCAGCCATGTTAGGGAAGCCGGGAACCGGTGCTATGTTACCCTTACTGGCATACAAAGCAGGGATACTCCATGTAAATGTTGTCAGTGGGTCGGCTCCGATCTGAAACACCGAAGGGGAAGCGGCATCCTGGCAGACGGTAGCTGGCAGAACCGGGCCGGTAAAATCAAGGAATGGCAATGGGTTTACTTGTGTGTCTTTGGAAGAAGTGTTGACACAATTGGTGAGAGGATCGGTGTAAGTGTAAAGAATCGGATGGTTTCCGTTGCCGGCCATCCCTGGATTGAAAACTCCTCCGGTAACTCCGGCTCCTGAATAGGTTCCCCCGGCCGGCGCCGCACTCGTAAGTGTATATGGAGCGTCGTTAAAGCATTTGTCCGGTAAACTGCTGAAAATAATTGCGGGGAGGTCGTTGACCTTGATTGTCTGATTGGCAGTATTTGTACAGTTGCCGTCGAAGTACAGGTATGTAATCGTAAATGTTCCCGCTCCTGTAACGGAAGGATCAAACTGGTCACCTGTTACCCCGGGCCCGGAATAAGTGCCACCAGCAGGCAGGGTTCCGGAAAGCGTAACGGGAGAACTACTTGCACAAATGTCAGGCAGGGCGGTAAATGTAATTACCGGAAGTGCAAGAACAACAATTTGTTGAGTGGCTGTATTTGTACAGCCGGAAATATCAGTATATGTATAGGTCAAGGTGTGCGTGTTTACCCCGGCAACTGCAGGGTTAAAGTCTGTGCCGGTGACTCCCGGACCAGTATAGATGCCACCCGGAGGTGATGCAAAAGTCAATTGAAAGGGGGCAAGATCAACACAGACATCGGCCATGGTGCTGGTGGTGATTGTTGGAAGTTCAAGGACGGTTATTGACTGTGATTCTGTGTTGGTACAGTTACTGCCGCTTGTAAAGGTGTAGGTGATTGAATGAGTTCCTGGTCCTGCAACAGAAGGGTCAAAACTGGTACCAGTTACGCCCAGGCCCGAATATGTTCCACCTGCCGGTGTAGCGGTCAAAGGCACAGGTGCCTGGTCGATACAAACATCAGGCATGCTGTTAAATGTAATTGACGGCAGGTTTACAACGTTGATTGTAAGGTCGGCAGTGTTTGAACAGGAGGCAGGCGGAGAGGTAGTGTAGGTATATGTGATCGTGTGTGCACCAGGGGTGGCAGTCTGGGGATCAAAAGATGTTATCGGAATGCCACCCTCTTTGTAAATTCCTGGGAAAGGTGAACCTCCCGAAAGAAGAAAAGCAGGATCAGAGCTGCATTTATCCAATGTTGAAGGAGATACAGTAACAACAGGAGGAGGTACAATTGTAATTGGAAATGCAGGAGAGGGAATTGTGCCGGCTCCGCAGGAGGCATTATTGCCAACAACAGTTAAATTGCCTGAAACTGCTGTCGGACCAAAATCGATTGTTACAGAATTACTTGTGCCATGAACGACATAATCCCCTCCCGTAAACGTCCAGGTATAAGAAGTCGAATTAGGATCGGCAGCGACAGAAAAAGATTTTCCCATCGATCCGGCACAAAAGTTATTCTCTGGTCCTGAAATCGCACCGAGGGGCTGTGGGTCTCGTTTTTCGATAAACGGATCTGTTGCCACGGTGGATGTGGTTGCCGCGTACCACCAGGTATTGATTGAGTTATTGTTGCCAACCGCATTTACCCATGTATGGCAACCGCTCGGAGGTATGCCATAATTGCAGCCATCCGGAGGACTGGTTCCGTTACTAAGATTTGAATCGTCCCAAAAAAGACTGGGATCAGTGGTTCCTGGAGGATTTATACGGATCAGCTTAACAACATACCCATCTAGCTGGTATTCCACATCATAGATAGGAAGGTTTGTCAATCCGTTCAGATAGGTAACCGATACCGGGAAACTGGTTCCGTTTGGTACGGGTTGTCCCAACCCGTTCAATCCATTCCATGGAATAGCATACGGAGGCGCATCCCATG
The DNA here is from genome assembly GCA_903926565.1 of uncultured Bacteroidales bacterium. Lineage (GTDB taxonomy): Bacteria > Bacteroidota > Bacteroidia > Bacteroidales > FEN-979 > CAIVAT01. Next base: position 10,948 of record CAIYJU010000099.1, on the reverse strand, counting down.
GGATTTCCACATCAATTGGCTGAACGCCCGGAGTCGGGTCTATATCGAGCAGTAACAGAACTTTTCCGGGTTTTGTAACATTTACAGTAAATACGCCTGTGCCATCACAATTGGACTCCATGATAATTGGCGGGACTATAACACCCGCCCAACCTGTTGGAAAGGTCCACGTTGGGTTGTTCAAGTCATTGTCCGGATCCAACAGGAATATCTTATATTGCGGGTTGTAGTATTTATTTGATTTGGACTTTCTGTTGGTCAGCCAATTAGAATTAAATGCCGGGTCAACACCATACTGGTTGCAAAAAACAGTAAAAACATATGGTGCCATGCCATTGAAATCAATTGACGTCACAATGCCATCATCGGCATAAACGAAAAGTTTTCCCTGGAACCGAAATTCCTGACCGGTTGTACTGTTCCCGTCTGCGGTAAATTGCCACGCCTTCGACCACACCCGTCCGGGAATTGGAGCATTGGCAGCACTGGCTACCGTGATGTCAAAGTATTTGAACTTGCAACGATCGGAAGTTCCATCATATCTGAATTCAAAATAATAATCCCCCAGTTCGGTAGGAGTATATGATTTTGCATTATAACCACCAGCACCTGCAATTTGGGTCGGGCCGGCAACCGCTTCTGTGTAAGAATTAATGAATCCCTGTCCTGTTGTTGGTAAGAGCGCTTCTGGTACGACAATTACAGTGCCCGAAGGATTGGTGATCCTACAGTAAACATTTGGGATGACGGCATCGTTATTGGTTAATCTGCTGCCAAACCCATAATAGATAATCTCTCCAATATTGGCAACACGAACATGTAAACGGTAGGCTTCCCCTTTGTTGTAAAGCCCGAAATCACTGAATGATGACATGATTTGCATTTTACCATGTCCCGCATCACTCAATAAAATCTGAGCAGTTCCTTCGCCGTTGGACTTTAATGCACAGAGGATTAGTAAATGAACAAGGAATCCGGTGAAATGTATGTATTTGTAATTCAAGTGTTTATGTGTTGTGGCTGGTTGGAACTATTTCACGTTACGAAGTTATCAAATTTTTCATACATAACAAACCATAGCAATCAAGTTTTTCAACGCTGATTGTCTGGTTTTAAAATCAAGAACGGACCTGGAGAACAGACACGTGAAATCACGATAAAGTTGCCTGGAAAACCGACAATTATTTTGATTTACGATTGGACGATATACGATTGCAGATTGAATTGCTTGATTTACGGTTTACGATTTACGATTTACGATTAGTGCTGCTTAATCGTCATTCGGTTAATCGTCAATTTATTCTGCAATCGTCAATCGTCCAAACGTCAATCATTAAGTTAATCCTGCACACACCTTACCTCGTCCGCAAATCCATCAGGATTAACACTGGTTTTCCACATTGAAATCCTGGCTGATCCATGACTGTGATGGTTTTGGAGTCTGTGGCGGGACATAACAGGGCATTGGTATTATTGATAGGTGATGGTGGTATTTTTGGGAAGCGGATCAGTCACCGCGGACGGGGTAAACTGGTGGAGCCCGCCGACTGGTTATACACCTGCATATGAATAATTTCCGATTATACCCATGGGGGTTCCCCCGTTGAGCAGAAAGGGCCGGGCTTTAGGAATTGTCACAGGGTCAAAACAAACCCGGAGGCAGCTTAACTTTTTTTCCGACAAGAAGTTGCAGTGGTTGTTGCTGCCTGAGAATTTACATAAATTGCGATACACTTCAGTATATCCGGAATAAACGGGTCCACCGTAAAACTAAAAATCCCACTTTCGCAGGATTTTGTATTTATGGTCTAATTTGTTTTAATCAATTTGAAAGTCTCCACCACGATTCCGCCAAATACCTTGACAAAATAGACACCGGCAGGGAAATCTGAAATGGAGTATTCCTGCTTCTTTTCTCCGGATAATGGCACGGTCGTCACTTTGTCTCCTGTCATGTTATAAATTTCAACCTTAACACCTACTTTTACAACTCCATTTGTCTGTTCAATGATGAAGTTCCCGGTTGTTGGGTTGGGATAGAGCCTGTATGCAACTTTTGGAGAAATCGCCGACATTTCATTATCGCCGTTAACCATCGTTACCATCGAAGGACTGAGCGTGCCGCAATAGGAGCCACTGTAGATTTTGCCAAGCATGTATCCGCCTGTTTCGACCCTGGTTTCCGGATAATATATAATGTTGCGCCCGGCAATCATGGTGGCGTGGCCTCCCAGGTTCACAATGAATGTATTCCCGCCTGCAGCAACCGTAATTGTTTGGGTAGCGTTGTAGCATTGGATCTCTCCTGAACCTACAGTCCCGATCACAGTGGTGGTCGGACATACATCCGTTACTGTTAATACAGCAGTGGCAGTACTTGCTGTATACCACCAGGTATTGATCGTGTTATTATTGCCAACTGCCACATCCCACCAGGTATGGCAACCGTTTGGAGGTGTGCCATAATTACAGCCATTTGTCGGGCTGATTCCGTTATTAAGGGGTGAATCGTCCCAGAAGAGGGGCGGATCAGGTGTGCCTGGAGTTTTCGGACGGATCAGTTGGACGATATAGCCATTAAGTTGATATTCAACGTCATATATGGGCATGTTTGTCAGGCCGTTAAGATAGGTAACTGATACAGGAAAACTGGTCCCGGTTGGAACAGGTTGCCCCAGCCCGTTTAATCCATTCCATGGTATCGTATTCGAAGGTGCATCCCACAGGATTTCAACATCAATGGGCTGAACGCCGGGAGTAGGATCGATGTCGAGGAGCAACAGAACTTTTCCGGGTTTGGTAACATTAACGGTAAATACCGCTGTGCCATCGCAATTGGACTCTATGAGAATTGGCGGGACAATAACGCCCAACTCACCTGTTGGAAAGGCCCCATTGTCCGGATCATTCAGGAATATCTTATACTGCGGGTTGTAGTATTTATTGAATTTGGACTTTCTGTTGGTCAGCCAATCAAGATTTAATGCTGGGTCAACACCGTATTGGTTGCAAAAAACTGTAAATACAAAAGGGGCCATGCCGTTGAAATTGATCGAAGTAACAATGCCATCATCGGCATAAACGTAAAGTTTTCCAAGGAACTGATAGTCTGTGCCGTTTGTACTGTTAGCATCTGAGGTGAATTGCCAGAACTTCGACCACACCCGGCCCGGAATGGCAGTATTTGCAGCACTGGCAACTGTGATATCAAAGTATTTGAATTTGCAGCGATCGGAACTTCCCGTATATCGGAATTCGAAATAATAATCCCCAGGTTCTGTCGGAGTATATGATTCTGCATTATAGCCTCCAGCTCCAACAATTTGAGTCGGACCGGCAACCGCTTCTGAGTAAGAATTTATAAACCCCTGTCCCGTAACTGGTAAGAGCTCTTCAGGCACTACAATTGTGCCGGTAGGATTGGTGATCCTACAGTAAGTATTTGGGATAGTGAGATCGTTATTAGTTAATCTGCTGCCAAACCCATAATAGATAATCTCTCCTATATTGGCAACACGAACATGCAAACGATAGGCTTCCCCTTTATTGTAGAGTCCGAAATCACTGAAAGAGGACATGAGTTGCAACTTTCCATGCCCTGCATCACTCATTAAAATCTGGGCTGTTCCTTCGCCATTGGACTTTAATGCACAGAGGATCAGTAAATGGAAAAGAAAAGAAGTAAAGCGTAGGTGTTTGTAATTCAAATTTTTGTGTGTAATGGCTGTTTGAACCAAATTCATGTTACGAAGTTATCAGTTTTTTTATATATAACAAAACATAGCAATCAAGTTTTTTAATGCTGATTGTCTGGTTTTCAAAACAAAAACAGATATGCAGAACAGACACGGAACAATTCGATAAATTTGGCTGGAAAATCGTCAATAATAAAGTTAATCCTGCACACACCTTACCTGGAACGCGTTGGCACTGGAACTTTCATAATAGGAAACGGAAGGGTTGAGCGTGTTCATTCCCCGTGCAACCGATTTTTCTGAAACGGAGGTAGATGTCCAGAACATGGCGCCGGCAGGATTCCCATCTGCAAAAGCCCACATATTGTTCATATAGTAGATGCCGTTTGGGATGGAACTGAATTTATAGGGAGGTTCCAGAAAATCCCCTGCGATCCCGTTGCCCGGGGTGATTTTTGCCTCATCATCTATCAGTGCCTGCCATTCAGCAGAGGAAGGAACATGCCATCCTGGCGGGCATATTCCCTGGGCCCCTTCCTGGTTGCTGTAACGCATCATTTCTTCCCACTGGTAGAAGCCGCCATTTGAGCAACCGCCATGTATAGCATCCGGGCAGTATTTCTGAGGCAGGCAATTATCGGACTGAGGTATGGCCGGGTCTGCTTCAACGCCATAGTCGAGGTTCTGGGTCATCCAGCACCTGTTTCCTTTTAGATAGGTATTGTAGGATTTGTAAGGCAAAGGAGTCCGAACATCCCTGAGGTTCAATAATGGGTTGCCACACTGGAAGCCAGGCTGATTTATAATGGTTATGGTTTTAGTGTCCGAAGCCGGGCAAGACAATGAATTGGTGTATTGATAGGTGATCGTCACATTTTTGGGAAACGGGCCTGAAACTGATGACGGGGTAAACTGGAAGAGCCCGCCAGCCTGGATTACGCTTTCACCTGTATATACTCCACTAATCCCCATTGGTGTTCCTCCGTTAAGCAGAAAGGGCCGGGCTGAAGGAATGGTTGCCGGGTCGAAGCAGACCTGAAGGCTTACTTCAGGCTTTGCGTTTATGAACACATCCATTTGCTTAAAGGCATAACATCCATTGGTTGTTAATCCTTCCAGTTTCAGTTGTGCATTACCCGCGGTTGTCCAGTTTACCATTACTTTGTTTGGGTAAAACGGGTCAGGCGTCGCAGTCCCCTGTAAGGTGGTCCATGTAAATGTTGTCAGGGGGTCAGGCAATGCCTCATACGCCGAAGCAAGAGGATGATCCTGGCAAACCGTGGCCGGGCCGGTGAAGGTCGTAACCGGCAGTGGGTTCACCGTCACTGTTTGACTGGTGGTGCTGATACATCCGTTAATATCGGTAACAGTAACAGCGTAAGTTCCGGGAGTTGCGACGGATATCATTGTCGCAGTGACACCATTGGACCAAAGGTAAGAAGCTCCTCCACTTGCAGAAAGTATTACGGAACCTCCCTGGCAAAATGTGGTATTCCCGCCTGGGGTGATCACGGCAACCGTTGGAGGATAAAGTGTAACAACCTGGCTGGCAGTATTGATACATCCGTTTATGTCAGTTACAGTTACTGAATAATTGCCTGCAGCTGTGGGTGTGATCAAAGCAGTTGTTGCCATGTTTGACCAAAGGTAATCAGTCCCTCCTGATGCGGTAAGACCGACCGAACCTCCGGGGCAGAAGACAGTTGGCCCATTGGGTGAAATGAGCGCAACAGGCAGCGGATTCACTGTGACAGGCTGATCTGATGTGTTTTTACATCCATTGGCATCAGTAACGGTAACAGTATAGATTCCGGTAGAATTCACCAGTATCGTCGAGGTTGTTGCAGCATTGGACCATTGATAACCGGTTCCGCCACTTGCTGAAAGGTTAACGGAACCACCAAGGCAAAAGGTCGTGGCTCCGCCGGGGGTGATCAGCGCAATGGGCAGCGGGTTAACATTCACATCCTGGCTGGCGGTATTGCTGCATCCATAAACATCTGTGACTGTGACGGCATAAGTGCCGGTTGTTGTAACGGTAATAATCGCAGCAGTTGAACTGTTTGACCAGATGAACTCTGTTCCACCACCTGCAGTGAGATCAACGGACTGCCCCTGGCATATCGTCGGAGTAACGGTTGTAATGGTTGCGGTAGGAAGCGGATGTACATCAACCGTATAACTTTTCTGAACCGGGCAGGAGTATTGGTTGACACCTGTCACGGTGATTGTTTGCAAGCCAGCAGTGGTCCAATTGACATTGATATAAGGGTTTCCCTGTCCTGTAAAGGTTCCTCCGGTAATGCTCCAGTTATATGGGCCGAAGTTCGGTGATGCGCTGTACGGTACATTGGTTGCATTGATGCAAACCGAAGCACTGCCGGTTATATCCGGTTCCGAAACCGGCAGGTTGAAAACCTGGAGATCATCCTGAAGCGAACAGTTTTGGCCGGTAACACTGCACCTGTAATGTCCCGGATCAGATATGCTGATGAGTTGACTGGTGCCAATCGTAATCCAGGAGGCTCCCACCTCCTTCTCCCACAGATAGGTGTCCCAGCCTTCGCCGCCATTCAGGGTTGTTGATGCCCCGGGACAAATAGTTCTGTCAGCACCCAGGTTGATGCTGCTGAAGTAGCTGAAATAGCCGTATTCCGCGCTGCCCCCCAGGTTGTTGATAATGCCGAGATGGAATTTTCCCGTTGAGTTGGATAAAAGATGCGACCCGACAGATAACTCGCCTGCTGTCAGGGTTTTTCGCGCATATTTCCACACATCACTTGTAAATGGAACAGAGAAAAAATCTGAAGCCTGGATCGCCCCCGGATCCGGGGTCATTGTAAAAGAATTTACGTTTGCTGCCAGGGTTAATATAAGAAGGGTGAAACTGCCGTTAGAAGTCCGGACAAACCCGATCTGTTTTGATCCGGTGCAAAAAATCTGTGGAAGCATGGAGGCACCTGGTTCACTATTAAACCCTGACAGATGAAGTACATAAACAGGATGAGAAGTTTGAATGTAGGCAGTTGGTGCGGCTGCAGGTATGAGATAAGGTAGGGCCAACTCACCTTCCCCGATTGTTTGATGCAGTACACCATCAATATATATGTCTGTATTAATGGCAGTTCCTACGAAATAAATTCGCTCTCCATTGCCGGCCGATCCTTTAATGGCAATATACTCAGTCCCGATTATTGAAACAGGAACCAATTGATCACCGGCTACATCGTAGCCTGACCCTGGCTGGATGGAATCATCAGCCCATGTAACCGCAATCGGTTTGTCCGAAACAATATGCGAACCGGCCAGGGTTTTGTCGGCGGCCTGGCTTGTGGCGCGAACACTGTAGGTGTCTCCCGCCTTGGGCAGGATAACTGTGATTGGTGTGTTTGCAGCATAGTTCACCACGTCATCTGTAGGGATTATCGTGACTGTTGTGTTGTCTTCAGTGGCAACGATTTCGAAGGATTCCTTCGCATCAGCATAATTATGGTTAGGATAGTTGTTCTGTGAAACAATGTAGAACTCCATTCCCAGTGCATTCCGCCCTTTGAGGGAGAAAATTGCCGGATTATTTCCGCTGGCTTCTTCATAATAAGCCGTCACGAGGTTGTCGGTGGTTAACTTCAACCCTTTGTTCAGGACTACATCCGGCGGACTGTTTTCAACTTGTGTTTTATCTGCAATGACAATCGTTTGCGTGGTATTTGGTCCGATATCACCTTCAATAGTAACGAAGGAGGGATTGTCAGGCATTGACAATATATAGTGTACAGGATCACTCATGCTTGAAAGCCTGATGTTGATCGGGGTATCTCCGTGAGTTGCAGAAATATCGGGTGCTACAAACCAAAATTCATTGTCGATCTGGCAAAAGAGATTTCCTGATAAGTGCAAGAGCAGGAGCAGGACAAAAATCTTTTTCACCATTCCAGGGTGTGGATTTGCTTTTAATGATATTTTACAAAATTAGGGGTTTAAATTCAAAATTCCGGCTTTGAAAAGGTGATTATTGCATAAATTTATCATGTACATTTGTAATATGGAAACAAAACCAAAGCCTGTCTTCAACAAGCGCATTTTCTGGGATGTCGATTTTGAGAAGTTGGACTATGATCTAAAGGCGAATTTTGTGATTGAAAGGGTATTTGAACGGGGTGATGTTGAAGATATCCGGAATTGCAGAAGGTATTATGGGGATGAGAAGGTGACCATGGCGTTGCTGAATGCAAAATATCTGCCATTGCATACCATTCACTTTGCCAGTGCCATTATTGATAAACCACTGAATGATTTCAGATGTTACATATTAAGACAGTTGAACCCGGAACTTTTTCCTTATTAAAACGATTGATGACCTTGTCAACCCTCAAACCATTTTCTTTGGTTGGAGGCACTGCCTTGTCACTTCGTTATGGTCACCGCAGTTCAATTGACCTGGATCTGTTTTTTCACGAAAAATTCAATCATGCCATAATTATTGAAGAACTTCAGTCTGTTTTTGGAGAGAATTTTGTGTACAAACAACAGCATACACATTTTGGCATTTTTTGTTTCATACACGATATTAAGGTCGATTTTGTTTTTTACCCCCATCTGCCTTTAAGGAACAACGAAATTGTTGAAAACATTAGGTTTTACAGCTCTGAGGATATCGCAGCCATGAAGATCCAGGCAATTCTTGGCAGGGGGAAGAAGAAAGACTTTTGGGATTTGTTTGAATTATTAAAGCATTTTTCATTGCAACAAATTATAGATTTTCACAAGCAGAAATTTCCAAACCAGATGCTTGAAATAAGCATCCCTCACGCCATCACCTATTTTGTTGATGCTGATGAATCCGAGACCCCGATGAGTTTTAAAAACCAGACCTGGGAAGGAGTGAAGAAGGGGATACAGAAGGTGGTGAGAGACTATCTGAGTTAGGTGCAAATGGCAAAGTGAAAATTCAAAATTGGGCAAATCGTAAATCGTTAAATCGTAAATCGCAAATTCCATCCTGATGTTAACCCGCATTGAAAGAGATATGATAGGTGATCTGGCCATTCCGGAGGATGCGCTTTATGGGATTCATGCAGCCCGTGCCAGGGAGAATTTTCCTGATCAGACGACTTTTCATTTAGAATGGTTCAAGTCTCTTGGGTTGGTTAAAAAAGCATGCTATCAGACTGCTGAAGCATATGAGCATGCAATGGCTGAAAAGTACGGTAAATCTGAAGGAGCATCCTTACGGGATCATCAGTTTATTCACCTTATTCATGCAGCATCTGAAGTTGCAGAAGGAGAGCATTTCGATGCGTTCATCGTTCCAGCCTTTTCAGGAGGTGCAGGGACAAGCATCAACATGAATATCAATGAAATAATTGCCAATGTGGCATTGCTGAATATGGGGGAGAAGCCCGGTAGTTATCATGTAGTCGATCCCATCGAACATGCCAATATTTTTCAGTCAACAAATGATGTCGTTCCGACTGCATTGAAATTGGCCGTGATGTTCCTGCTTCATGATCTGGAAAAAGCAATCAATGCGGTCCGTTTCTCGGTTGAACAACTTGAAGTTACCCATCAAAATGATCTCAGGATCGGCTACACACAGATGCAGGAGGCTGTTCCAACCTCGTTCGGGAAGCTTTTCAGCACCTACAGTGAGGCGCTTTCACGCGACTGGTGGCGCGTTTCAAAATGTGCTGAACGGATTAAAATGGTTAACCTCGGGGGCGGCGCAATGGGCACAGGCATTTCCATCCCACGGTATTTCATCATGGAAGTTGTCGGACACCTGCAGCGGCTTACCGGCCTGCCGGTTGCGCGGAGTGAGAACCTTGCCGATGTCACCAGCAACCTTGACTCCTACGTTGAAATTCATGCGACAATCAAAGCCCATGCAGTAAACCTTGAAAAGATGGTTTCCGACATCCGCTTATTATCATCAGATATCACTTCCACGGAATTTCCGGTTCCAGGTCACGCGTTACGTGCCACGCGTCACGGTTCTCTCTCAATTCCACAACGCCAGGCCGGCAGTTCCATCATGCCGGGGAAAGTCAATCCGGTCATTCCTGAGTTTGTGATCAGTGCAGCCCATCGTATCTACTCCAACGATCAGCTTATCAGTTCACTCTGCGGGCAGGGATGCCTTGAACTGAATGCCTATCTTCCTGCCATTGGTCATGCGTTACTGGAAAGTTTGAAGTTGCTCATCGCATGCAATAAAACTGTTCAGAAAAACCTGATGGAGGGGTTGCGCGTGTTTCCTGAGCAAAGTAAAGATTTATTGTATAGAAGTCCGGCAATCACGACAGCCCTGCTTCCTTTGCTCGGCTATCACAAAGCATCAGAACTGGCAAAATTTATGAAAATTAACGGAACGGATATTTTTGAAGCCAACAGTCAACTTAAATTCGTTTCGGAAGAGAAGTTGCAGATGATGTTATTGCCAGAGAATTTACTTAAATTGGGATATACCTCTGCTGATCTGGAATAGGTTGTTTCCATCTAAAACAGAAAATCCCGCTTTCGCGGGATTTTCTGTTTCTGGATTAATTTGATTTTATCAGTTTTATTGTTTCTGCCTCGCTTCCGGCAAACACTTTCACAAAATAGACTCCGGCAGGGAAATCAGCGATGGAGAACTCATGTTTGGTTTCTCCTGTCAGATACCCGGTCATCACTTTACCACCAAGGATGCTGTAAATCTCAACCTTGACATTTTCATATATCACACCTGATTGTTCGATGGTAAATTTACCTGTGGTGGGGTTGGGATAAAGTTTGATAGTGGATTTCAACGCAACCGCAGCAGGCTCATTCTCCTGTGAAAACACGGTAACAATGGAAGCAGACTGCTTTCCGCAATAAGCGCCATCGAAGATTTTACCGAGCATGTATCCTGCTGGTTCAACTTTGGTTCCCGGCAGATAGAGGATGTTGACCCCGGCGATCATGGTGGCATGGCCTCCCGGATTCACAACAAATGTGGTTCCGCTTCCGGCCACTGTGATGGTCTGCGTGGCGTTATAGCACTGGGTCTCACCTGAGCCGAGGGTCCCGATAACGGTTGTTGTGGGACAAATTTCAGGAACAGTGATAACCACGGTGTTGGAAGTCGCCGGGCTGCCTGTTGAGCAGGGCGATGCAGATGAAGTAAGCACGCAGGTTACTGAAGCATTTACAGTTGCAGTAAACGACCAGGTTGAACTGGTTGCTCCCGTCACAATCACATTATCAACATACCACTGGTAGGCAGGGGTTGT
>CAIYJU010000098.1 GCA_903926565.1 uncultured Bacteroidales bacterium | reverse complement strand
TCGTTAGATGAATTAGTCGACAAACTGATTTTTATGGACAAAGTTGAAAAGGGACTGGATCAGTCGCTAAGGAATGAAGTATTTACCACCCAGGAGGCCAGGAAAAGGCTTGTGAAATGGTTAAAATAGTATGGACGGAACGTATCCGCCCTACCAACCCCATCTCAAGTCAGCAGATTTTTATCGATAAATTGCGGGAGCAGTTCTTTGAGTTGAGAGGGTTTGGTATCGTTGATGTTATTGATGACATAGGTAAGCCATTTATGGGGATCGATCTCATTCTTTTTGCAAGTGCCGAAGAAACTGTAAAACATGGCGATGTTCTCAGCTGCTTCATGGTTGCCCGCAAAGAGGTAATTTTTTCGGCCTAATGCCAGGGGGCGGATAGAATTTTCAATCAGGTTACTGTCAATTTCCAACATTCCATCTTTGAGGTAATTCTGCAGACTGATCCATCTGTTGGCACAATACTCAAATGCGATACCAATGGGGCTTTTCGGGAGAACCCTGTTTCTTTCATTATAGATGTAGGATCCAATCTCATTGATGATTGGCAATGATTTTTCGAGCCTTAGAGCGTGTCGCTGCTCCTTGGTCATGTCAGCCTCACGGGCCAGGGCCTCGATAGCATATAACAACTGGATAAGCTTTAAAACCTTCGATGCCCGCTGCAGATCGTTTGGAAGCGCCTTGTCAAAATAACGGCGTGCATGGGCCCAGCACGAGAGGTGGGTAAGGCCGGATGTTTCAGCCAGATGAGTATAACCCACATATCCATCGGTTTGGATATAGCCATTGAATTTTGATAAATCACGTAAAGGTTCTTTGGAAGAACGGCTTTTAAAGTATTCAAAGAGCACCGATTTCGACAAAGGAGCATACCGTACCCACATATAGCCCTGGTGCGTTGTTCCGGGTTTATCCTTATCCAGCACTTTTATGGGCGATTCGTCAATCATCTGGTATATTTCGCTGAAAACATACAGGCGATGAACAGCGAAGAGCGGTTTGATGTGTTGGGCGCCAAGTTTGACCCACGACTCGAATGTGCTTGCAGGTATTGAGACGCCCATCTGGCTAATACGCTGAAGAATCCGAAAATAAGGGAGATGAAATATGAATTTGTCAATATAGATCATTGCCAATAGCGCGGCGCTGGCAATACACTTATTAATGGGGCGGTTTAAGCGGGCAATGAGTTGCTTTTGGTTGCCCTGTTCATCTTCACTGGTGATGTATTTTGGGCGTATGGTGCGGTTTATGTGCAGCTTTGCCGGTGTGTAATCCAGTTCATCGGTTACCTCCTGGCCAATGCACACCATACCGGTAGTATCTTCAACTGGCTCAACAATGGTTTCAACCACTGGTAAATGAGATGGCAAGGCCAAACGACCCGGATGTGCTTTTTTAGCCTTCTTACGTTCGTAGGTTATCCTGATGGTCTCACGTTCGGCCTCTACTGCCTGCTCAATCTCCAGGGATTTGGGTTCCAGTTCCAGTTTGAGCTGTTCGGGAAAGTCTGATGAAATGAAACGTTCCCGTTTCGATCCGTAGATCATCCGCTGAAGCTGGGCGTATTTGAATTTCTCAGCTTCAAGTTCGGCAGAGAGTTTTAACAGATCAGCACTCTGCTCAGAAATGGCAACATCTTTCTCAGAAATCACAACATCTTTTTCAGCAAGTGCAGCTTCCAAAAAAGCTACTCTTTTTGCTAATGTTTCTGTTGTAAATTCTGTTGGTTTTTGCTGCCTTTCCATGCATCAAATATACACAAAAAGCCTGTATTAACAAGGGTTTCAGTAAATATATTTGCAAATAAATCATCCGAATTTGAATCGCTTTTTTCGTCGCATATCATCATATGACAGGCCCTCTAAAAGCATTAAAAGCTCTTCCCTTTTTATCTCTTTGGATAGCTCATTAACAGCCGTACACCGATCATACCTGCCCCTTTCCAAACGCTTATAAAAAAGAGCGAACCCGTCGCCATCCCAATAAAGGAGCTTGATGTGTGTGCGGGTCTTGTTTAAAAAGATAAAAACATCACCCGAAACAGGGTCTTTGCGGAGATAATTTCGCACAATCCCGGCCAATCCATCGAAGCCATTGCGCATATCGGTGGACTGGCAGCAGAGAAAATAGCGCAGGTTGGCGCTTAACCCAAGCATCTACCCGTAAACTTTTATGCACATACCACTCGGGAATGTGAAAACTATTTGTGCTTGGGCATCAGGCTCCAGTTGTTTTGGAGTAGCTCCAATAATCACCCTGGGCTGGACCATTGGCGACAACTCTACAAAGGCAGGCGAACTGGCCAATGATTCCCGTCTCTTACGAACCCAATACTCAAATGTGCTTTTTGAAAGTCTTGATGCTGCAGCGAACTCCCGCAGCGTTTTACCACTGTTCTTCCATTCATCTACCTTGGCAAACATTGCCGCTGACTTCGATGTTTTCATCATACCCTGATTTTTGCCGCAAAGGTAAATCGGGTTCGGCTATTGGAAAAGATGGGGTTGGTAGGGCGGATACGGCTGATGAGCGCGTACCATCCCTGGGGAAAGGATAATGCGTAAAAGGAGAGACCCCACCAAACCAGTGCTTCCCCGAAATAATTTGGATGCCTGGAAACCGACCACAAACCGGTGGTGATTATTTTCCCCTTGTTCTCAGGATTCTTTTTGAACTCAGTCAACTGGTAATCAGCAGTTACTTCAAACATGAAACCAAAACCAAAGACAAGTAACCCCAATGAATCCCACGGTCCCAGTGACCCGCCGTCAGCAGAACAGATAAACCATATCGGCGTGGAAATGAGCAGCATGAAGAGCCCCTGCAACATGAATATCTGAAAGAAGCTGCGTATGGTGAAATATTTCCAGCTGTTTCGCCAGGCTTTGTACCTGAAATCCTCGCCCTTACCGGCATTGCGAATAAAAATGTGCCAGGATAACCTTAACCCCCATAACAGAACCAGCAGGCTCAGGATCATTTTCCTGAGGTCAACCTCTCCTGACTGAATGATGGAATAAACGGCAATGATGATAAAACCAAGCCCCCAGGCAACATCGACAATGGAGTTATCCTTCTTTATTAAGGCAAGGATAAAAACAAGGGTCATATACAGACAAATAACCAGCCCTGTCTCAAAAACAACACTCTTTAACTCCATCATGACTATTGTGGTAAAAGTTGATAATTCTTCAATAAAAACCAGTTACTAATTCCTGTAGGAAAATACTTTGCTCACCTGCTCACCTGCTCATCAATAATTATTCCAGCATCAGCGAAACACATGCAATCCCGGGCCCGATATTGGCAGCAAGCGCCGGGGAGGCATGATCAATGAAGATCGGTTTTTTTCCCGTTAGTTTTTCCATTTCCACGGCATACCATTGAGCTGCTGTATTGTTATTGGCATGTGTGATTGCATATCCCCAAACCTGCTTGCCTTCGGTGAGCCTGGTAATATTCTTCATCACTTTATTCATGCTGCCTTTTGCTGAGAACGATTTTGAGAAAAGGGTTGCTTTTCCCTCATCATCAACAGCAATAACAGGCTTAAGATCAAGCAATTTTGCAACAAAACTTTTAAACGGGCTTACCCTGCCGCTGCGCACAATGTACTTTAAGGTGGTCACACTTACGCGGACCTTTGATTTTAATTTCCATTCTTCAATTTTGCCAACCAGGTCACTGTGTGAAGTTCCGTTCTCCAGTGCCATGGCAGCACGAAGCACGATCAGGCCAAGACCTGCGGTGAGCGTTTTTGAGTTGAGGATATCAATTTTCTTGCCGGTCCGGGTGATCACATCCTTTGATCCTTTTTCACTGCTTGACCATGTACCGCTAAGTGCCTGGCTGAGATGAATTCCGATGACAGAATCATAGTGGGTGGCAAGATATTCAAATTTATTCTGGAACTCCTTTGATCCGGGCTGGGCTGATGATGCATTCACCTGCGACTTTTCCTGCATCGCATAGAACTGGGGAGGATTGATGGTCAGCCTGTCTAAAAAGTAGGTCTCCCCAAAATGGACTGAAAGCGGAACAACGTGAATCTGAAATTGATCAATAATTTCCTTGGGCAGGTCGCAGGAGGAATCGGTGACAAGTGCCACCGGATATTTACGGTTAAACTGAATCTCATTCTGCATCACCATATCGTCAACCTTCTGATAGGTGATGTTCCCAAACTGTTGCAGTTGTGAAAACACTTCCGCAGGGAAATCAGTGTGAATATGCACCCTCACTTTTGTCTGACTTCCGGCAACAACAAGTGAATCGCCGCAATGCTGGATAAAGTTCCTGATACGATGCTTATCAAGCTGATCTCCTGAAAGCAGCGCTTCTGTACAGAATCTGAAGTTAATGATGTCATGCGGCACCTCAACAATTTCATCGGTAACCTCGGCGACCTCTTCTGGTTTACGCATTGCTTTTTCAGCACCGAGGGTAAAAAAGTCCATAAATCCTTCCAGCCAATAGACAAATCCTTTTGCACCGGCATCAACAACATGCGATCTCGCAAGGACCTCCAGTTTACCGGTAGTGGCCGCCAATGATTCAAGCGCCCTTTTGTATGCTTCCACCAACAATTTGGAAAAATCATCAAAAGTGTCTTTCAACAGGTAGATATATTCTGCCCAGTCTTTCATAACGGTCAGAATGGTTCCTTCCACAGGGTTCGCGATGGCATCATACGCATAGGCCACGGCCTTTTTCACACTTTCAGCAAATGATTGCACCGTAAGTGCTTCATTCGGATTTATTTCGTTGCTGAAGCCATAGAGAAACTGGGCGAAAATAATCCCGGAGTTGCCCCTTGCGCCAATAAGTGCAGCGTCAGCAAGGGCAACTGCAGTTTGTTTGAAATTTTCGGTAGGGATGATCGCGTCCATAATAGAACGCATGGTGGAAGCCAGGTTGGTACCGGTATCGGCATCTGCCACCGGGAAAACGTTGATTTTATTTAGCAGCTTCTGATGTTCGAATATCCGTTGAGCTCCGGAGAGGAAAGAGTAGTACAATTGTTTTCCGTCGAGTTCCCTGATTTTTTGAACTGTTTCTGTCAAATTATAAGTTTTAGAATGTGCAAAGTTACTACTATTTTTCAAATGGTATTTTGGCACCCTGATATTGGTTCAGTGCAAATACCCGCAATCAAAACCCGGGATGTCAAGACAGGGTTTAAAGAAATCCGGAACTACAAAATTAATACAGAATTCATTTAAACCTTTGCACACCGGTTTATATGCAATGTTAAAATATTTTAATTTTTCCTGCAAGTTTTAAATTTCATAATTTTGCCGAAAATCCTTTTATAGTTTTAACCTAAATAATTAATTTAATATGAAAAAGTTAGTTTTTTCATTTGTAGTCTTGATGTTCTCAGCTTTTATGGTAAATGCCCAGGATGCTGCCCAGCAACAACCCGTTAATCCGAATGCTCCGGAAATCACTTTCGACAAAACTGTTCACGATTACGGTACAATCGTTCAGGGAGCTGATGGCACCTGCGAATTTAAATTCACCAACATTGGTAAAGAACCTTTAATATTGTCTAAACCACAGTCATCCTGTGGCTGTACAGTGCCAACCTGGCCGCAGGAGCCCATTCTCCCGGGAAAAAGCGATGTGATTAAGGTTACCTATAACACCAATAATGTTGGCAGTATCAACAAAACAGTAACGGTTACTTCAAATGCAAAGACCTCAAGAGTTGTTTTGCAGATAAAAGGAACAGTTACCGCCAAGCCTGCAACAACATTGCCAGAAAAAACCGGCGATCAGGGTGCAGCTCCAATCACGAAATAATTAATTAATAAATCATACAATCAGCATCGGGCCAGCTTAAAGCTGGCTTTGGTGCTTTATAAAACACTCGTTATGCCAACTATTTCTCAACGCGGGGAAGCGTGTCCTCCCTCCCCAATCCGCAAGCTCGTACCCTTTTCTGATGAAGCGAAGAAAAAAGGGATCAAAGTTTATCACCTGAATATCGGCCAGCCGGATATCGAAACGCCTGCCAATGTCCTTGAAAAAATAAGGACAACCGATTTGAAGGTTATTGAATACAGTCACTCTGCCGGCATTCTTTCTTACAGGAAAAAGCTGGCAGAATATTATCTTCAGGAAGGAATCGAGGTGAATCCTGATCAAATGATCGTAACTACGGGAGGTTCAGAGGGCATATTATTTGCGCTCCTGACCTGTCTGAACCCCGGAGATGAGATCATCATCCCTGAACCGTTTTATGCCAATTACAATGGATTTGCCACTGCTGCCGGAGTCGTTGTAAAACCAATTGCCTCTTACATTGACAACGGGTTCGGACTTCCTCCGATGCAGGCATTTGAGGAGGCAATCACGCCACGCACAAAGGCGATCATGGTTTGCAATCCGAATAATCCGACCGGTTATCTCTATTCAAAAGACGAACTCGGGCTGTTGCGTGATATTGTCCTGAAGCATGATCTCTATCTTTTCGCAGATGAGGTGTATCGTGAGTTCTGCTACGACGGGCATGTGCACCATTCAGTTATGAATCTGGAAGGCATCGACCAGAATGTCGTCTTGCTGGATTCCATCTCAAAAAGATACAGTGCATGTGGTGTCCGCATCGGAGTGATGATTTCAAGAAACAAAGAGATTATCGCTACGGCAATGAAATTTGCCCAGGCACGGTTAAGTCCTCCCACATTTGGACAAATCGCGGGTGAAGAAGCAGTTAACACACCGAAAAGTTACCTGACAAACGTTCTGGCCGAGTATGTTAAGCGAAGAGATCTTGTTGTGGCTTCAATCAATAAGATGGAAGGTTGTTTTTGTCCGAACCCCGGCGGTGCTTTTTATGCAGTTGCCCGCCTGCCCATCGATGATTCCGACAAGTTTTGCCAATGGTTGCTCGAAGATTTTAATTATGAAGGCCAAACTGTGATGCTTGCTCCTGCCACCGGTTTTTATTCCACACCGGGCCGGGGGAAGGATGAAGTGCGCATCAGCTATGTCCTTAACCTCACAGACCTCAGGAATGCCATGAAATGCATGGAAGAGGGGCTTAAGGTCTATCCCGGCAGAAAGTAGGAAGAACGGGCGGACAGGCGAAAAATCGGGCGGGATTATTTGTACAGAAGGTATTTTTTGCGGATCTTTTTGAACTTTTCAATTCCCGCTTGCCAGGATTGGCGTATCTCCTTCTCAGATTTGCCCTGGGTTATTTGTTGGCGCAGGATGCTGTTTCCGGCCAGTTTTTCGAAATAATCGGTAAAAAAGGTGTTTTTGACCTTCCATGATTTGTATGATTTCAGAAGCCATGTCAGTGTGATTTTGCCTGGTTCACCGGGATTTTTCATGTAATATCCGCGCAGATCCTCTCCAAAACACCGCTCTCCCTCCAGGGGAGGATGGGCACTTACACCCGGAATACCAGCCGGGGTAAAAATAAATTTGCCGTATTTCAGATCGGGGTGTCCATAAACCTGGAATGGGAAAGGGGTGCCGCGACCGACACTGACATATGTTCCTTCAAAAAAGCAGAGGGATGGGTATAGTAAGATGGCACCCTCATTCGGCAAATTTGGCGATGGTTTTGCCGGCAAGACGCACCGGTCCAGATGGGTGTAGTTTTTCACCGGGATGACACGCAGGTTACATTTCACCCCATTTTTCAGCCAGCCCTCACCATTTACCATTGTGGCATATTCACCGATGGTCATGCCATAAACGACAGGAACCGGGTGCAACCCGACAAATGAGCTGAACCTCTTTTCAAGTACCGGGCCATCGATATAAAAACCGTTCGGATTGGGCCGGTCAAGCACCACCAAAGGCACACCGGCCTCTGCACAGGCTTCCATAACATAGGACAGGGTTGAAATATATGTGTAAAAACGGACACCGACATCCTGGATGTCAAAAAGTACCAGGTCCAGATGCTCCATGTCGCCGGGTGCTGGCTTTTTTCTGGCACCATAGAGTGATACGACCTCAATCCCGGTTACCGAATCAACTCCATTTCCGATAATTTGTCCTGCCTCTGCCGACATCCTGAAACCGTGTTCAGGTGAAAAAATCCTGATTACCCGTATCTCCTGTTGAACGAGAGCATCCACAATATTGACGCCCCCAGTCAGAGAAGCCTGGTTGGCTACAACGCCAATCTGTTTGCCTTTCAGCAGGGGGTAATACAAATCGGCCTGGTCTGCTCCCGGATTGATCTGAGCATGCAATCCTGCCGGAAGCATTGCGACGATGAGATAAAAAATGATATCGATAAAACGCATACTTTTGCAAAGTAAAGATTTCTTTCATTTGGATACAGAATTTTTTCTCGCAAACCGGCTTGTTTCAAAGAGCAAAGGAAATTTTTCCTGGACCTTTGTTGTCATTGCAATTACATCCATTGCACTGGGCGTTGCGATTATGTTTATTGCAGTAGCCATTCTAACAGGGTTTAAAAAGGAGATCAGGGAGAAGGTTGTTGGCTTCAGCGGACATGTTTTAATTACCCGGTTTGCAGAAAATGCGACGTATGAGCCCCAGCCCATCGAGAAAAATCAGCCATTTTATCTTAAGATCAAGCATACTCCGGAGGTAAGCCACATCCAGGTTTTTGCAACCAAGGCAGGGATCATCAAAACCAGGGAACACATCCAGGGTATCATCCTGAAGGGCATCGGCGCGGATTTTAACTGGGATTTTTTCAGAGACAAGATGGTCGAAGGCAGGATTTTCAAGGTGTCTGATACAAGCAGGACCGATGAAGTCATCATATCACGCAAAATTGCCAATCTCATGAATCTCCATCTGAATGATGACCTTCGGATGTATTTCATTGTCGGGAATACCACTCCCGGCCGAAAATTTAAGATCGCAGGCATCTATGATACAGGTTTGGAAGAGTTTGACAAACTTTATGTGATTGCCGACATCCATCATATTCAGAAATTAAACAACTGGACAGATAACGAGATCGGGGGATTTGAGGTATTTCTTAAGAAGTTTGAGGATATCGACCGGATGGGGGTTTATGTATATCATCAGATCGGGTTCAACCTCGATGCATCGACCGTGAAAATGCTTAATCAGCAAATTTTCGACTGGCTTGATCTGCAGGACATCAATGTTCTGATCATCTTAATTCTCATTGTGCTTGTCTCCTCCACAACCATTATATCCACCCTGCTCATTCTGATACTCGAACGTACTGCGATGATTGGCATTCTGAAAGCGCTTGGAATGCGAAACAGGGGCATCAGAAACGTTTTCTTTTACAATGCCTTTTACATCGTTGGGTGGGGGATGTTCTGGGGAAATTTACTTGGATTCACACTCTGTTTTCTGCAAAAACAGTATTCGCTGGTAACGTTGTCGCAGGAGACCTATTACGTTTCTGTAATCCCGGTAAACATGGATATATGGAACATCCTGATGATCAATGCAGGAACCTTGTTGATCTGTTACCTGATTTTCATCATTCCATCCTTGATAATATCGCGGGTATCACCCGTTAAAGCAATAAGATTCAGCTAAATATGGTTTAAAATCCTGACAAGTTCTTCCAACTTGAAAGGTTTTGAAATATAGCTGTTCATCCCGGCCTCATAGCACCTTTCTTCGTCCTCAGTTGATGTATTGGCTGTAATTGCGCAAATATGTACCGGGGACTTGCCCGGGTTTGCAGCTTCGATCAGGCGGATTTGCCTGGTGGCTTCCAGGCCATCCATATCCGGCATAGACATATCCATCAGCACAAGGTCGTAATTGTTCCTTCCAAAAAGTTCGACAGCGATCTTCCCGTTTTCTGCAAGATCGGCTTTGTGGCCAATCTTTTCGAGCGTTATCAATGCAACTTTCTGGTTGATCAGGTTATCCTCGGCAAGCAGGATATTCAGCACTCTTTTCTGATCCTCCTGAAGATGGAGGCTAACCTCCTCAAGATCAACGGCATGTTCTTTGCGAACCTGTGAAAGCACCTCCCTGATCCTGCTTCTGAGGCGGCTAAGGGTATATGGGCGAACCAATGCAACCAGGATCCCGGCAGCGGATAATTCACTTGAAGAGACAGGGGTCAGGCGGGAATTGGTGAGCAGAATTTTTGATTTTTTAATTGATGAATTATGTTTTATGGATGCGCCAAATTTTAGTCCATCCATCTCCTGCATGTTATATTCTACCGCAATAAGGTCAAATGGTTTATTAATTTCCGCCCTGTGCTGAATTAATTTTAAAGCATCAGCAGTTCCACCACTTTCAACAACTTCAGCATCCCAGCGGACAAAATAACCGGCAAGAATTGACCGACGGCCAGGATTAGAATCCAGAATTAAAATCGTTTTTCCTTCCAGTAATTCCTTCATCGGGTCGGCAACTTCCGACTCCTTGTAGCGTTCAAATACAACAATAAATGAGAAGGTAGTGCCGGTTCCCGGGGTTGACTCGACAGTGATATGGCCATTCATCCGGTCAATCAGCTTTCTGGCGATCGCCAGACCCAGTCCTCCGCCACTGTATTTCTTCGACTCCGGCGTATCAAGTTTGCCGAAAGAGGTAAACAGCATTTTCATTCCAGCCTCAGAAATGCCGATTCCCGTATCACAAACATTGAATTTTACTTTGACTGTTTCATCGTCCCATTCAAGAAAATGAGCCTCAATCCTGATCTCACCATTTTCAGTAAATTTCAATGCATTATCAGCTAATATTCTCATGACCTGCCTTAGCCTGACAGGATCGCCAACTACTTCAACCGGGATATTCGGATCCTGGAAAGAGAGGATTTCCAGGCCTTTTTCATGAACCTTCTCTACAAATGAACCGGTTATCTCCTCAATTACCTGATGGATGCTGAAAGGCTTTTCGTGAAACTCCAGTTTTCCGGCTTCAAGCTTGGATATTTCGATAATGTCGTTGAGGATTGACAACAGGTTGGTCGCCGATTTCACGATGGTGTTCAGATATTCCACCTGTTCCTGGCTGAGTTTGGATTGCTTAAGGATTTCAGCCATGCCAATGACTCCAGCCATCGGGGTGTATATATCGTGTGACATGCTAACCAGGAAACTGCTTTTGGCACGACTTTCGGCTATCGTTTTATCGCGAATTACAACAAGCTCATTTTCAATGTTTTTCCTCTCATGAATGTCGATCAGCACGCCAGCAAGCCTGGTTGGATTCCCCAGGATATCGGTCTCTACGATTTTTCCTTTATCGAAAAACCACCGCCATTCTCCCGATTTTGTTTTTAACCGGAATTCTGCTTCGTAATTGGGATGAGTTCCTGAGAGATGTCGCTGGAGCCTGGCAATTGTATCCTTGTAATCATCCGGATGGATCATCCTGACAATTTTATCATATTTCTGAGGCAGTTCCCCTACCCCGTAGCCCAGCATACGTGCCCTGTTTTCGTTGAAGGTCATATTGCCGGTTTTATAGTCCCAATCCCACCATGCAAGATCACCGCCAAATAATGCGCGACTGGATTGTGCGTGAGATTCTGACAATTCCGATACTTTTTTCTGCAACCGGTCAACTGATTCCTGGTAAACCTTCTGGAGGTGTTCCCATTGCTGTGAAGCCAATCTAACAGCTTTATTTTCGAGTTCCAGTACCTCTATTTTCTTCAGTAGTTCTTCTGACATAACATCCTGGTATTAAAACGATCAAATAATCGACTATTTTTATTTCAGATCCGGATAGATCAGGTCAACTCCGCATTTAAGATCATGAAGATATGACAACGCTTTTGCAACATGCTTTTTTGGAATTATTGAACCATGCTGGGGCAGCAGCGCATTCAGCTCTATATTGCGAAGCCGGGCCACAAACCCGCGTGCGGCGATGTTACTGGCCATGTAATCAATATGAAACAGGTTCAGTTTCAATTCATGCCTGCTAAAATCATCCACGACAAGCCGCCAATCCATGTCGATGGAGGCCCAGATATCTCCCGAGAATAAAAATCCCGACAGTTCATCATACGTTGTAAAGGCGCCCGGGAAATGGAGAAAAGGTGATTCGATGAATTTCAACTGCCGGCCGGAATTAAAATACCATACCGGATTTTCATTGATGTTGACAAAATCATAATCAGCGATTCCGTAGTATGGAAGCAGGATGTTGGTGCGGACAGAAGTGATAATCCTGATCTTTGGATCCATCTTAAGCCAGTCGATCATGGATGCCGCGACATCCGGATCCTGATGGCAAACAATGAGGGCGGTAACCTTATCGAGTGATACAATCTGGGCAACACGGTTTTTTACAAAATCAAATGAACCATGACCACCCGGGTCAACAACTACGGCCTCCTGTCCATCAACAACCAGGTAGGTGTTGCACCTGAAGGCAGAATCCTCCGGAATTCCCAGCCAGTAAACAGCATGCTGATCATCCTGATAGAGCGGCGTAGGCTTGTCATACCGCTCCATAAACATGCGACCGAGTTCAACCAAATCAATTGTGTTCATATTTTGCAAATTAGTGTTTTTTGTGTAAGCCGCATTCCTTAAATTCCGGTAATTCCCACCACCACCGACCCGAACGAACATCTTCTTCCGGTTGTATTGCCCGTGTGCATGGTAAACAGCCAATGCTTGGATAGCCCTTCGAATGTAAGTCATTCACCGGGATTTTCTGGTTTTTCACATATTGCCATACCATGTCATCGGTCCAATGGATCAACGGATTGAGTTTGATGATCTGATAAACAGGATCCCATTCAACAAGGGCCGCCTGTGAGCGGGTAACCGATTGTTCCTTCCTCATTCCTGTTATCCACACCTCCATTCCTGCCAGGGCCCTATGCAGCGGTTCAATCTTGCGGATGTGACAACAAAGCCGCCGGTTTTCAATGCTTTCATAAAAGAGGTTGATCCCTTTGGTTTTCACCATCTCTTCGACCCGGGATGTTCCGGGAAAATAAACTTCAATGGGAAGTGCATATTTTTTTTGGGTGATATCGAGGAGATCATACGTTTCCTGGAACAGGCGGCCGGTATCGAGCGTAAATATCTTAATGACTGAATTCATTCCGGTGAGGATGTGGGTAATCACCTGGTCTTCTGCACCCAAACTGGTTGAAAAAGCAATCTTATCTTTGAATTCGCTGGCAAACCAGGACAGTACATCCTGCGGGGGAGTTTCCTCGAATTTCAGGTTTAACTCATCAACCTTCTGTTGCATGGTGAGGGAACTGTTAAAATTTTCGTGAAATTACAACAATCAGAATAGAAAATGCAAGTTTTTACAAAAGGTTTAATGTATTTTTGACCAAAATATTACAGCATGCATGTACATTTTATCGCCATTGGCGGCAGCGCAATGCATAATCTTGCCATCGCCATGCATCTCAAGGGGTACTTCATCACGGGTTCTGACGACGAAATTTTCGAACCTTCGAGGACACGGCTGGCCAAATACAACATCCTGCCGGAAATGCAGGGATGGGATGCAACGCGGATTACCAATAATCTGGATGCCGTCATCCTTGGGATGCATGCAAAACCAGACAATCCCGAATTACAGCGGGCGAAGGAGCTGGGGATTAAGATTTTCTCCTACCCCGAATATCTTTACGAACAATCAAAGAATAAAAAACGAATCGTAATTGGCGGAAGCCATGGCAAAACCACCATCACGGCCATGATCCTGCATGTGTTGCAAAAAGCCGGCATCGACTGTGACTATATGGTCGGAGCCCAGCTCGATGGCTTTGAGGTGATGGTCAGGCTTACTGAAGATGCCGGGGTGATGGTGATTGAAGGAGATGAATATCTTACCTCGCCCATCGACCTGCGCCCGAAGTTTCACCTCTACAAGCCGGATATTGCCCTGCTTAGCGGCATTGCATGGGACCACATCAATGTTTTCCCAACCTTCGAAAACTATATTGATCAGTTTGTCATCTTTATAAGCCAGATTTCAAAGGGAGGTTCGCTAATCTACTGCAGTGAAGATAAGGAGTTGAACCGGATATGTCCTGGCTCACGGAACGACATCCGTATCACTCCCTACGCAACAATTCCGCATGAGATTAACAGTGGTGTAACCAGTATCAGGCTGGGGGATGACCGCTTTCCTTTGGAGATATTCGGCAGGCATAACCTGATGAATCTTAACGGCGCACGATTGGTTTGCAACGAACTCGGAATCAGTGATTTTGCTTTTTACAGTGCCATTCAGACATTCAAGGGGGCGTCAAAACGACTCGAACTGGTTGCAAAACGGGGAGGCAGGGTTGTTTACAAAGACTTTGCCCATGCCCCGTCGAAAGTCAGTGCCACGCTACAGGCAGTAAAAGAGCAATTTCCTGAGAGCAAAGTCATCGCATGTCTTGAATTGCACACATACAGCAGCCTCAACAAGGAGTTCCTTGGAAATTACCTTGGCACGCTTGATCCGGCTGATCTGGCCATCGTCTATTTCAGTCCGCATGCACTGCAGTTGAAACGGTTGCCGGAGATTACTCCTGCCCAGGTAAAAGAAGGGTTTGGTAAAGAAGGCATGGAAGTCTTTACAGATTCCATGCTGCTCCAAGAGCGGCTGATACAGGAAAATAATCCTGAGACAGTGCTCCTGATGATGAGTTCAGGAAACTATGATGGTATTGACCTTAAAGATCTCGGGGCCAGGTGGACAAACCTGTAACCCCGATTAGCTGTTCATCGAAATGAGGAACTCTTCATTCGAGTTGGTGAACTTCATCCGTTCTCTCAGGAATTCCATGGCTTCCAGCGGGTTCATATCTGCCAGGTGGTTTCTCAAAATCCAGATACGTTGCAATGCATCTTTATCGAGGAGCAGGTCATCCCGGCGGGTGCTGGAGGAGACGATGTCGATGGCCGGGTAGATCCGTTTGTTGGAAAGTTTGCGGTCAAGCTGCAACTCCATGTTACCGGTACCCTTGAATTCTTCGAAGATCACCTCATCCATTTTAGATCCTGTTTCAATCAAAGCGGTAGCGATGATTGTAAGGGAACCGCCATTTTCGATCTGACGGGCAGCGCCGAAGAATCTTTTTGGTTTCTGGAGTGCATTTGCCTCCACACCACCCGACAAAACCTTTCCTGAAGCAGGGGCAACGGTATTGTAGGCACGGGCGAGACGCGTAATGGAGTCGAGCAGGATCACTACATCGTGTCCGCATTCCACCAGCCTCTTGGCCTTCTCAAGAATGATATTTGAAATTCGTGTGTGGCGTTCAGCCGGTTCATCGAAGGTGGATGAAATAACTTCAGCCTTAACACTGCGCTGCATATCTGTAACCTCCTCAGGACGCTCATCGATGAGTAAAATGATCATGTAGACATCCGGATGGTTAGCCGCGATGGCATTGGCAATTTCTTTGAGCAGAACCGTTTTCCCTGTTTTCGGCTGTGCCACGATCAACCCGCGCTGACCGAAACCGATCGGGGCGAACATATCTATGACGCGGGTCGAATTGCTCTCATTTTTATGACCTGTCAGCTTAAACTTCTTCATCGGGAAGAGCGGGGTGAGGTAATCGAATGGAATACGGTCACGTACTTCTTCCGGTTTGCGGCCATTGATCAGGTCAACTTTGATCAGGGGGAAATACTTTTCACCTTCTTTAGGAGGGCGGATGGTTCCACGCACAGTATCCCCGGTTTTCAAGCCAAACAATTTGATCTGGGACTGAGATACATAAATATCGTCGGGTGAATTGAGGTAGTTGTAGTCGGAAGAGCGGAGAAAGCCATAACCATCGGTCATGATTTCGAGAACACCTTCACTAACGATGATTCCTTCAAATTCAAAGTTGAATTCTTCGCGGTGGCGATCGGGGAATTTACGGGGAAATTCCCGTTGTTTGCGTTCTTCGGCAACAGGTGAGGCTTGTGAATCAGCAACAAGGGTCACGCCGTTTGTCTCAACTTCTGCCGATTCGATCACACCATCCGGTTTCTGGATCACATCCACCGGGTCTATTGCCACATAAGGTTTATCAGCCGCTTCGTCAAAATCGAAGCGTTCGGCGGTGGTGTCAACCAACTCCGGCATGGTCATCTGTACGAGTGGCTCTAAAGGCAATTTTTCCTGATTAGGACGGAAGGGTTTGTTTTCCCTTGGATTCTTGTGATCGCGGGGATTGCGGTGCTCACGGGGCGGAAGAGGCTCCCTGGGTGCCGATGGATCTCTTGGAGCCAAAGGTTCTCTTGGAGGCAATGGTTCTCTTGGAGGCCTGGGCTCCCTTGGTGGCAGGGATTCTCTTACAGCCTGGGGATCCCTTGGCGGACGGTGATCCCTGGGTGGTCGTTGTTCACGGGGCAACCGCGCCTCTGCAGGCAACTTTTCCTTTTGTTCACCGGCAGGAGTATCTTTCCCTGGCTCATGCGGCACCCGGGGTGCAACAGGCTCCCTGGGTTCCGAAGGCTTGGCATCCAGATCTTTCCGTGGGCGGCCACGGAATGGCTTGGCCTGCTCTTGTTTTTCTTTATCTAAAATTTCTGGCGTGGGATTGAGTGCCTGGTGATCGAGGATTTTATAGATAAGATCCTGCTTTTCGAGTTTTTCAACTTTGGGGATGTTGAATTGCTTTGCTATTAATCTGATCTCCGACAGCTCTTTGCTGTCGAGGGAAATAATGTCATACATGATATAATTGATTTATTTAATTGAATAGTCAACGTAAAAATGAACTATGGGTTTGGGGATATAAGGTAAAACGGGTTGAAAACAGAACTTGAAACTGATCGTTGGGGATTAAAATCTTTGCAAATATATAAAAAAAAAACGGATTATCAAGTTTTTTCTCAATCGCTTTTCAGGTCAAACGAAATCTTTCCTAATTTCGCAGAAATTAATGAATTAAACATGTTACAGCGAATTCAAACCATATATCTCGCCATTGTGGCCATTGCCTGCATCCTGCTTTTCTTTTTTCCGCTGGCTACCTATTACCATGAACTCAATGGTAATTATAAACTGTTCATTTATGGAATTAAGAGCATGGATCCTGAGCCAAAAGTTTTATTTGGTCCATACTTCACGATACCGTTGATTTTCATGACAGTCGCCTCCTTTATCTTCTCGGTTTCCTCTATTTTTCTTTATAAAAACCGCCCTCTTCAATTACGTTTGAGTGCATTCAACATGCTGACCAACATCGTATTGGTCATGGTGATCTTTTTCTTCTATGCCACGAAAATTCAAACCATGACCATGATTGAGCCTGAGTATAATTACACGGGAATCGGGCTGCCGCTGGTCTCCGTATTGTTTTTAATCTTAACGAACCAGGCGATCAAAAAGGATGAGGCGTTGGTGAAGTCGGCGGACAGACTGCGATGAAATGAATATCGAATTTTGAATAACGAATATCGAATTTTGAAGTATTCGGGTAGCCAGGCTATCGGGGGATGTCAAGGACTTCGAGGTCACGCATATTATCGCCATCAATTATCAGCCTGATTGCAGTGATTGATTTATGGATGCCGTATTTCCCTGCGGAACCGGGGTTGATGTGCAAGAGGTCGTATTTTTTATCATACATCACCTTCAGTATATGGGAATGCCCGCAAATAAAGAGTTTGGGTCGTTCCTGTTCAATTAAAAGCCTGGCCTTAAAATCGTAACGTCCGGGATACCCGCCGATATGGGTCATTAATACTTTTATCTTCTCAACCTGGAAAATCTGCACCTCCGGGTATCCGATACGGATATCCTGCCCGTCGATGTTGCCATAAACGGCCCTCAACGGTTTCAATTCAGCCAGCTGGTGTGCTATCGCGATGCTCCCCTGATCGCCTGCATGCCAGATTTCATCAACGTCAGCAAAAAAGTTCAGGACGCTGGGGTGGACAAAGCCATGGGTGTCGGAGAGGATGCCGATGTGGAGCATGGGGCAAAGGTAGGGAATATCGAATATTGAATATTGAATATTGAATATTGAATATTGAATTATCTTTGACTAAACATTCGTACTATATGTCACTGTATAAGTTTTTCCTGATCAATATATTTTTGTTGATTGCCAGCATTGGTTTTACACAGCAGGTGAGAATCCTCACATACAACATCCGCTACGACAACCCCGGTGATGGAATCAACAGTTGGACTAACCGCCGGATATGGCTTTGTGAGCAGGTTAAACAGGCTGACCCGGGTATTTTCGGGATCCAGGAGGGGTTGATTTCCCAGATTAATTATCTCGATAGCACTTTTTCTGAATACGGCCGAATAGGTGTTGGCAGGGAAGATGGCAGGAGAAAGGGAGAATTCAGCGCGATTTATTACAACACCCAAAAATTCAAGGTACTGAAGCAGGCAACATTCTGGCTCTCCCGCACTCCGGGAAGGGTATCAGTTGGCTGGGATGCGGCATTGGAAAGGATTTGCACATATGGGCTGCTGCAGGATATTGGATCTGGTCAGAAATTCTGGGTCTTTAACACCCATTTTGACCATATCGGGATCAAGGCGCGAAAAAACAGCGCAATGCTGATCCTGAAGAAAATCAAAACCCTCAACAAACAGGGATACCCGGTGGTTTTGATGGGGGATTTCAATTCAGGTCCGGAAAGTGAGCCAATTAAAATCATCAACGGTACACTGCAGGATTCAAAAATTGCGGATAAAAGCATGTCGATGGGGCCGGACGGGACTTTCAACGGCTTCGATTCTTCAAAACCTGTAACCGAGCGGATTGATTTTATTTTCACCAGTAAACAGGATATCGGGGTAACAGATTATTCTGTACTTCGTGAATCAAAAGAGAACCGGTTTGCATCTGATCATTTCGCAGTCATTGCAACGATGATCTTTAAAAATCAATAGCTTACAGAACATATTCTGCTTTCATTTAACACCAGGCGAACAGTTTTATTTTTCCTATGCGGTTCTTTGCGATTTCTTTGCGGCACTCTGCGGTTAAACAAACAAACGCAGAGTACCGCGGAGTTTTACGCAAAGAACCGCAAAGTAAAATCCCACCAGCTACCGGCAGTTTTAAACACTGGATTTGCACCTGATGAATGAGATTTGGGTTAATTAACCTATTTTTGTATTTTATTGCAGCATAGCCTCATGTCGGAGATCCTTCTCATCATCATCGGACTTACGTTAATCACAGGTTTTGTGGTTCTTTTTCTCAAGCTCGGCAAATCCGGGTCTACTGATGTTGCCATGGAAGAACGGGCCGGCATGCTGCAGAAACAGGTTGAGCTTTTGAACAGGCAGATCTCAGAAAAAGACACTGCAATTCTTAATTTAAACAAGGATCTTTCGACGAAGATTTCAGAATACGGCAGTTTGCAGAACAAGCTTGATCAGCAGCAGTCTGATCTCGAAAAGCTGCAGGATAAATTCCGGATTGAATTCAAAAACCTCGCCAACGAAATCCTGGAGGAAAAAACACAGAAATTCACAGAGCAGAATTCGACCAGGCTTGATGAAATCCTGAAACCGCTGGGTGAAAAGATCCGTGAGTTTGAGAAAAAAGTCGATGATGTTTACGACAAGGAGTCGAAGCAACGCTTTTCACTGGAACGCGAGATCAAAAACCTCACCGACCTGAACCAGCAGATCAGCAAAGAGGCCAGCAATCTCACCAATGCGCTGAAAGGCCAGGCAAAGACCCGGGGCAACTGGGGTGAGATCATCCTGGAGAGCATCCTTGAGAAGTCGGGACTGACCCTCGACCGCGAGTTTTTCATCCAGGCATCTTACACCAATGAACAGGGTAAACGGCTCCAGCCCGATGTGATCGTAACCTATCCCGGCGAACGTAATGTCGTCATTGATTCAAAAGTATCGCTCCTGGCTTATGAACGTTATGCCTCAGCGGAAACAAAGGAGGAACAGGATCTGGCAGCCCGTGACCATCTGCTTTCCGTAAAAAATCACATCACCGACCTCAGCAGCAAGAATTACCAGGATATCTACGCCTTAAAAAGCATGGATTTCGTGATGCTCTTCATGCCCATTGAACCAGCATATATGCTTGCTATGCAAAGCGATGCCAACCTTTGGAACTGGGCTTATGACAGGCGGATCCTGCTCATCAGCCCCACCAACCTCATTGCCGCTTTGCGCATGATCGCCAACCTGTGGCGCGTTGAATACCAGAACAAGAATGCCATGGAAATTGCCCGGCAGAGTGGTGAACTGTATGACAAATTCACGGGGTTTCTTGAAGATCTGCTGGATGTTGGCGCTAAAATAGATGCAACCCATAAGGCGTATGATGCCTCCATGAACAAACTTACCACCGGTAAGGGAAATCTCATCAGGAGGGTGGAGATGATCAAATCGCTGGGAGCAAAGGCCGGGAAGGAGATTCCGCGGTCGATGCTGGAGAAGGCGGAGGGTGGGGAATGAACAATGAGGAATGAGGAATATGAATAACGAATATTGAATATTGAATAACGAATATTGAACGAAGAGAGATGAAGAAAGAGACGTACATTTACGGGATCAGGCCTACCATTGAGGCGATCAAGGCAGGAAAAGAACTTGAGAAGGTTTTTATTCAGAACGGTTTGCGGGGCGAGGGCTTTCACGAGCTGTTCAGCCTGATAAAAGAGATTGAAATTCCCTACCAGTTTGTTCCGATAGAAAAACTCAACCGGCTGTCGCGGCAGAACCACCAGGGTGTGATTTCGTACGTGTCGGAAATTACCTACCAGCTTGTTGAAGACCTGGTACCCTTCGCGTTTGAGCATGGGAAGATGCCGCTGTTTATTATCCTCGACCGGGTGACCGATGTGCGGAATGTGGGTTCCATTGCCAGAACGGCGGAATGTGCCGGTGCAGACGGACTGATCATCCCGGCCCGCGGGTCGGCCCAGATCAACTCCGATGCAATCAAAACTTCTGCAGGCGCCTTGTATAAACTACCTGTTGTAAGGGCACAAAATGTGAAGGATACCATTCAGTTCCTCCGCAACAGCGGGTTGACGATTGTTGCAGCCACAGAGAAGTCTGACAAAGATTATACTGCATGCGACATGAACAGGCCGCTGGCTGTCATCATGGGTTCGGAAGGAGAAGGGATTTCAGAGGAATACCTGAAACTGACTGACGAGGAAATCAGGATTCCATTGGCTGGGGATATCGAATCGCTCAACGTATCTGTCGCCACCGGCGTCATCCTCTTTGAAGTGCTGCGCCAGCGCAACCTTAAATAGTTGTCCCGATGAAATACCTTTACAAATTCACCCCCGGGATCATTTTGGTCGTTTATGTATTGATTTTCCTGGGGTTTAAGTCCCCCGAGAGAAACTGGGACCGGGTCATCAACAGTGACGGGAAAGGGTATTATGCTTATCTGCCTGCAATTTTCATCTATCACGACCTTCAGTTCAACTTTGTTGAGCAGTACGAAGCACAATATTATCCTGCAAACCGGTCGGTATTCAAGGAGTTCAGGAATGATGCCGGCACCAGGAAGGTGAATAAATACTTCCCGGGGCTGGCGATCGTGTGGCTGCCATTTTTCCTTTTCGGACATCTGATGGCCTGGCTGGAGATGTTCCCGATGGACGGATACTCCCTCCCCTACCAGTATTCCATTGCATGTTCGGCCCTGCTGTTTCTATGGCTGGGGGCGCGCTGGCTGCAGAAGTTGCTGCAGAAGATGGGATCAACCGACCGGACTGCTTCCTTCATCACCCTGGCAATCACCCTCGGCACCAACCTGGTTTTTTTCACCGTGGTGGAGCCCTCCATGACCCATGTCTATTCGTTTGCGCTTATTACAGGTTTTGCACTTACGACCTACAGGTTATTCCACGAATATAAGTCCAAATGGTTTGTTAAATCCCTGCTTTTGCTCACACTGATCTTCCTGATCCGGCCAACAAACATGCTCATAATTTTGCTGGTTCCATTTTTGGCAGGAAACAGGGAAACTCTTGCCGGTGGCTTCAGGCAAATCCTGGGCGACCGAAAGGCGCTGATCCGCGGATTGATCCAGGCAACGCTTTTACTGGCGGTTCCCATCACCCTGTGGTACCTGCAAACCGGTAAGCCACTGGTTTACACCTATGGAGATGAGAAGCTGAGTCTCCTGCATCCTCATATCCTGAACATTCTTTTCAGTTTTAACCGGGGTTGGTTCATCTACACCCCCATTGCACTGATATCCCTCTTCGGTTTTGCATGGCTTTACAGGAACGACCGGTTCCGGTTTTACTGGCTTTCAGGATTTCTGCTTGCTTTTATCTACCTGGTCTCCTGCTGGTGGGTATGGTATTATGCGTCGAAATGCGGCCAGCGGGTTTTCATCGACATCTATGTTGTTGTTGCGATGCTGCTGCTTTTTGTGTTCAACTATTTACATACAAGATTCAGAAAACGCCTGTTTTCCGCACTGCTGGTGATGCTCATTTCCCTTAACCTGTTGCAGTTCTACCAGCATGCCACATGGATATTTCCACCATATACAATCACCGCTGCAGTTTACCGGGGTTCTTTTTTCAGCCTTTCACAAAAAGCCCGTGTTTATATTTCTGAAGAAGGTATCTCCGCAAGAAAATCCATGACAAACGACATGGAGACCGACCAGGGCCCTGGCTGGATGAATGCTGCTACCCGCAACGACACCATTTTTCACCAGGGGAAGTGGTCCTCGAAAATCGACCGGAAAGCCCCTTACAGCATCGGGCTGGAAGACACACTCAGCAAGCATTTCACAACTGGCAACCGGGTTGTTTTTGTCAAGGCATGGGTATTGGCGCCAAAGGAGACTACTGAAGCCACTTTAGTCATTGATTACCAGGCAAATGGGAAAAGCCTGAGTTACAATCAGTTCATTTTGGACAAATATGTTCCGGCTGACAAGTGGACCTACCTGGAAACAGCATTTTATGTTCCTTCAGAGCTTCCTGCCGATGGTGTTGCAAAGATCTATTTTTTCAACCCTTCGGCTCTGTACAAGCTATATATTGACGATCTTGCAATTGATTTTATCTCATTAAAGGACGAACCGGACTATCGGAAGATTGAAGGAGTGATGATGCCGGAAAAGGTTTTGGACTAATTGATTAATTTGCAGGTGTATATATTAAAAATCAGGGGGACAGGGAAAATTCCGGATTACATCCAGATCCGGGGTGCGGATTTTTCGCTCATTGCATATTTCAAGATTACCAATCCAAAAACTGCACTAACCCGGTGCAACCTGATCCACAAAATGGATGAGATTCTTGAAATCGCGGGCAATTTGAACTATGGTAAAATTGAGAAACTAGAACTCTAACAAAATGACAGGCGACCATATCATTGAACTGGATAAAATATCTGTATATCACCATGAAAACCTTATTCTGGCGAATGTGACGCTGATGATCAGCAAGGGAGATTTTCTATACCTGATCGGGAAGACCGGCAGTGGAAAAAGCAGTCTGCTTAAAACCATCTATGGTGAATTGCCTGTTCAGAACGGATCGGCGCTGGTTGCCGGGTTTGATTTGCATCAATTACGAAGAAGAGACATCCCGTTCCTGCGCAGGAAACTTGGTATTGTATTCCAGGATTTTCAGCTGTTGATGGATCGTTCGGTGAATGAGAACATCCTGTTCGTGATGCGCGCCACAGGTTGGAAAGACAAACGCGAAATGCAAAAGCGGCTACTTGAAGTACTTGCCAAAGTGAATCTTGGGAATAAAGGCACGAAGATGCCGCACCAGCTTTCAGGTGGAGAGCAACAGCGGGTGGCCATTGCCCGCGCCCTGATCAATGACCCCGAGGTGATCCTCGCCGATGAACCCACAGGCAATCTCGATCCCGAAAGTTCAGAGGGGATCATCAGCCTGTTGACGGACATCTCAAAAACAGGACGGGCCGTGGTAATGGCGACGCATAATTATACGTTTTTCGACAAATACCCGGCCCGCACATTGTTGTGCGAAAATGGAAGAGTGCTCCCTTATTAAGCGCCTAATGTGGCAACCATCACGGCTTTAATGGTATGCAAACGGTTTTCGGCTTCATCGAAAACAATGGAGGCTGGTGACTCAAACACTGCTTCGGTTACCTCAAGTCCGTCAAGACCATATTTCTTGAAGATATCAATGCCAACTTCGGTGTCCTTGTTGTGAAATGCAGGAAGACAATGCAGGAATTTCACTTTGGGGTTTCCGCTTTTTGCCATCAGGGCAGGATTGACCTGGTACGGCAGCATCTCCTTGATACGTTCATCCCAAAGTTCTTTGGCTTCGCCCATCGATAACCACACATCGGTGTATACAAAATCAACACCTTTTAAACCTTCCTCCACGCTTTCAGTCAGGGTGATCTTTGCGCCGGTCTCTTTTGCAATGGCACGGCACGTATCCACGAGTTCCTGCTCAGGCCAGTATTTCTTCGGTGCGCAGGCACGGAAATCCATGCCCATTTTTGAGGCTCCAACCATCAGGGAGTTGCCCATATTGTTGCGGGCATCACCGCAATAGACGAATGAGATCTGGTGCAAAGGTTTGTCGGAATGTTCGATCATGGTAAGAAAATCGGCCAGGATCTGGGTGGGGTGAAATTCGTTGGTAAGTCCGTTCCAAACGGGCACACCTGCATATTTTCCCAGTTCTTCGACGATGGATTGCCCGAATCCCCGGTATTCAATACCATCATACATACGGCCCAATACACGTGCAGTATCTTTCATTGTCTCTTTCTTGCCGATATGCGACCCTTCTGGTCCGAGATAGGTAACTCTGGCTCCCTGGTCGTAAGCCGCAACCTCGAACGCACAGCGTGTGCGGGTGGATGCCTTTTCAAAGATCAGGGCGATATTCTTCCCTTTCAGGCGTTGCTGCTCGGTGCCGGCATATTTGGCTTTTTTAAGATCCATTGACAGATCGAGTAAAAATTTGATTTCCTGTGGAGTGAAATCCAGCAGTTTCAGAAAGTTGCGGTTGCGGAGGTTGAAGGACATAAAAAAAAGTGTTAAGTGTTAAGTGTTAAGTGTTAAGTGTTAAGTGTTAAGTTTTAAGTGTTGCAAAATTAATGATTTTCCCGATTTGGTTATTATTCCGGCAAAATTGACGACATCTGGACATCTCTGCCTGATGGGCGTTGAAAGGCCTTTAATCCGAATTCGGGCAGGACAGAAAGGATGTGTTCGAATAAACGGGCCTGAAAATCTTCAAATTCGGCCCAGTCGGGCGGGATATAAAACGCATAGAGTTCAAGTGGGATACCGTTTTCGGTAGGTTGGAGGGTACGTACCATCAACGAAGCATCCTGGTTCAGGTTGGGGATTTTCCGAAGGTAGTCGAGGATATACAATCTGAAGAGCCCGAGATTGGCAACATTCTCACCTTCTATGCTGTGTTCATCAACGATAAGTTTTTTCATCCTAAGATTCTCCAGCATGGAGTCATCCACAAACCGGATGGTCCCTACATCGATCAATACGGAACGCTTCATCCGGCGGCCGCCGGCTTCGCCCATGCTGCGCCAATTCTGGAAGGAGTCAGATACGAGGGTGTAAGTGGGAATGCAACTCACCGAGTTGTCAAAATTCCTGACTTTTACTGTTGCAAGGGAGATATCGAAAACCGTTCCGTCGGTATTGAATTTTGGCATGGTGATCCAGTCGCCGATCTGGAGCATTTTATTGCCTGAAAGCTGCACCCCCGCAACAAACCCAAGGATGCTGTCTTTGAAAATCAACATGATGACGGCCGACATGGCTCCCAATCCGGCCAGCAATGTAAGTGGGGATTGTCCGATGAGCACAGAGATCATGGCAATACCACCAACCAAATAGGTGAGAATCTTTCCGATCTGTACATACCCTTTGATTGGTTTGGAGTCAGACATATCCAGCTCACCGTAGATGTGATATACCGCATTGAGAAAAGAGATCACTACACGCATCACCACGAAAGTCATGAACAGGTGGATTCCGAGTTCGATGAACTTAATGGCTTCAGGATACTTTGAAATACTGGGAACAAGCGATACATTAAGCACCAGGGCAGGAAGGAGCATGGCCAGGCGTGTAAACACCCTCTGCTCGTAAAGATGGTCATCCCATTTGCTGGTGGAACTCTTAACCAATCTCTTTAAAAACTGGTTGATGATAAATCTGGCGATGTAATAAACCACCACAGAGGTGATCAGAATGATGATCAGGGATGAAAAATCAGCCAGGTAGCCTGCAAATGTATCGGAAAAGCCCCATTCGACAAGGGTAGCCTTAAATCCGGTGTTCAGGGTATGGGTTGTGATTTTATGCATAAATATTGGATAACAGATGATATATTAAGGAA
Source organism: uncultured Bacteroidales bacterium (assembly GCA_903926565.1). GTDB lineage: Bacteria > Bacteroidota > Bacteroidia > Bacteroidales > FEN-979 > CAIVAT01. The sequence goes on along the minus strand of CAIYJU010000098.1, from coordinate 5,836 downwards.
CTATGACGTTAAGTGATAATGGGTTGATTTTCATGATCAGCTCTTTCCCCATTGTTTTTGGATCACCGTCGAGATGAATGCTTTTCCCTTTTTTCCTTTTTAGAATTACCTCTTTGGCCCGGATAATCTCAATGTAGCGGGTCTGGTCAAATTTCTTAAGAAACAATAACGGGCCCAGGAAAAATGTTTTCCAGAAGGGCATCTTGCCGACAATGCAAACATCAATGAATCCGTCGCTTACGCTGGCAGAAGGATCGATGGAGGTGTTGTTCCCGAACTGGCTTGAGTTGGCAAAACTAATGAGCAGCGCCCGTCGTTTAATAACCTTCCCGTCGATGATCAGTGTATATTGCTTCGGTTCATAATTTTTATACGCGTTGGCTGTGATCCGCAGATAGGTTGAAAAGCCCCGTTTGCCGGCAACGGCAAATTTTTTGGCAACTGCTGCATCAAATCCTACACCTGCCACATTCACAAACAGCTGATCGTTCATCGTGGCCGTATCAATTTTTTTTATATTGCCCTGGTTAATGATGTCAACGGCATGTTTAAGGTTCATGGGAATTTTAAGATGGCGCGCAAGCCCGTTTCCGGAACCGGCCGGGATGATGGCCAGGGCAGTTGCAGTGTCAACAAGTCCGGCAGCAGTCTCATTCACCGTCCCATCCCCGCCAACGGCAACCACGATATCCACCCCATCCTCTGATGCCTTGCGACTGATTTCCGAAGCGTGAAGAGGACCTTCCGTATAGGCAATTGAAGTGGTAAATCTTGATGTATCTATCCGTTCAGCGATCATTTTCTCCACGCCCTTCTGCTTCCCGATTCCGGAGATGGGGTTGATGATGAAGAGGATGCGTTTCGGTGGTTGAGCTGGTAAATTCAAAATGCAAAAATCAAAGGCAAAATGCAAAATTACTAATTGTCGATGGAAAGCCGGTTTTCAATCAGGCGGTTGTTATATTGCTGAAGGTATGCATTCAGGAACACCTCCATCCTCTTTTGTACATCCCTTTCCTTGCCAATCAGATTCGTGACCTGCAACGGGTCCTTACTCATATTGTACAAAGCGGTACTTCTTGAACCATTATTCTCAAGATAATAGCCATCCTTCATCAGTCCATAAAATCCGCTGATGTAATGAATTGAGAAATGTGTGGTGGAAGTGCTGTCAAAAAGATCCGTTCCAAATGCCAGGAAGTTCTTATCATAGCCAAGGTAACTTAACACAGTGGGCATTACATCCGTTTGCTGGGCAATTAAACCGCTCATTCCATGCAGGTCACCACCCGGTTTAAAAAATAATAAAGGAACGGCATACTGACCGATATCAGACTGGTAATACGGATAATACCCTTCAGAAGTGTGATCAGCGGTTATCACAAACAGTGTGTTTTTATACCAGGGCATGTGTTTCGCAGTATGAAAAAATTCACCCAACGCATGATCGGCATACATGACACTTTGCTGGATGGGCAGTTTTCCCTTCCGGAAAATATTGACATATTTTGCAGGAACATGGTAGGGATGGTGCGACGAAAGTGAAAAAAATGCCGCAGCGAAAGGCTGTTTAAGGCCATTGATCGTTTTGGCGGCATATTGAAAAAACTCCTCATCCCGTATGCCCCACTTTCCGTCATAGTCCTTCTCGTTGTTGTATTCGCTGCGGCCATAGTAGTGATCGAATCCGACCAGCTTTGTGTAGGAATCAAACCCCATGGTTCCGTTGGTCCCCCCGTGGAAAAAAGCCGTAGTATAACCCTTGGGTTTGAGCAACCCCGCAATGCTGGAGAATTTCCCGGTAGCATAAGGTGACTGGATAAACGACTCGTTCATCAGGGACGGGATCCCCGACAGAACAGCAGGGATTCCCTGGATGGAGGTCTTTCCGTTAGCAAAGGCATCAAAATAGAGACCCTGCCGGATGAGCGAATCGAGGAACGGCGTAAAGCCCTGGTAACGGCCATTGTCGAGGGAGTGATTCAGGGAGCCGATATGTTCGCGCGATACGCTCTCCAGGATGATGACCATGACATTGTAATTTTTAAAACCTCCAGGACCGGCCTCCTGCACCGGCGAATATATTTTGGCAAGATCGCTCTCCTTTTTATAGTAGGTCAGCGTTTTAAGGGTCTCCTTGTTGAACGTCCTGGCTATTGAGAATGGTGTATTAAGAAGCAGCGGAAGATTCTTGGCCGAAGTATAATTTCCTGCGGTAACGAGTGAGATCGGGCGTAGCTGCAATCCTCCGCGGATGCCGATGGTGGCAAGGACCATGATTGCTGCAAAGAGTACAGTGTGAATCATAAAATACTGAACATCAAATCCTTTTTTCTTTGCACCACTTGAAACAACAGTAAAGCGGGTACCCACAAAAACCAATATTGCCACAAAGAGCAGCCAGACCAACGCCACAAACCAGAAATCACGCAAAAACTGTGGAACCAGTTTATCGAAGTCACCACCCACGCCAACATATTTGAAGATATCAGCTGTTAACCGTTTCAGGGTAAACCGGAAATAGATGGAATCCCCGAAATTGGTAAACAATGCAAATGAGTTGACCAGGTAGAAAAAGAGGTTGCTGACACCCTGGTAGATCTTGTTGTATCTGAATTTAAACGGAAGTGTGTTCAGCAGGATGAACGGGGTATTGATGATCAGCAGGGCAGAAAGGTCGAAGCGGATGCCGATGACGAAGAGGCGCATGGCCTCCATCAGCCCCAGGTTTGCGAAATAGCCGAGGTTGAAGGCGTAAAACAGGATGCGGGATAAAAAAAGGAGAACAAGCACCAGGAGAAGCTTTAAAAGCATCACCACCAGGATGTTGCCCTGGTACCACTTTCTCCCCTTCCCGGAGCCGGAACCCCTTCCCTTTCCTGAACTTTTACCGGAGCCGGAGGATGATCGCTTCCCTGATTTTTTTCGCATGGATGTACCGTGTTAAAACGGGTGCAAAATTAAGGGAATCGTACGATTATTTCGAATTAGTTTTGAAAAGTTCGAACCAATCTTCTGCACAACGGTTGGTCAGCCGGCAGGCCTCCACCACAATTTTTCCGGCAGTCACCGAATCTTCCAGTGCATCGTGGTGCCTGAATTCGATGTTGAGATGCCTTGCAACATTCGCCAGGTTGTATCCCCCTTTTGCAAATTCGTTCCATGTGCGACGCACAATTTTCGAGGAATCGAGCCACCTGATGCTGATCGGATGGAGGTTAAACCGGGCATAGGATTTCCTGAATGCCTGAGGATCAAAGGGAGTATGATGCACCACAATGTTATCCGACAGCATATCACACAACTCAGGATAAACCTCATTGAAAGAAGGTGCTCCCTGAACCATCTCTTCGCTGATGCCATGAACGCGGATGTTGCCCCAGTGAAAGTAACTTTGCGGGTCGATGAGGGTCTCCCATGTTTCAACCAATACGCCGTTCACAAACTTTCCTATCCCGATCTGGCAGATGGTGGCGGAATCGGAGTTGGCTGTTTCGACGTCGAGGGAGAAGAAGATCATGGCATGGGTTTGAGTGCGAAATTAAGAATTTGCGGGATGAGGACCGCGGAGTTTTACGCAGAGAACCGCAAAGAGCGGCATCTTTTTTTTCATTGCGGTTCTTTGCGCCTTCTTTGCGGCTCTCTGCGATTAAAATTTATTGAACAAAAACTTGACATCAGCATTAAAATCGTAAGTTTGTTTGACGCTATATGTTTATCCCATGAAAAAAATCACGGTACTGGCCGCATTTTTACTGCCGTTAATTCTATATTCCCAATCGTGGCAGTGGGCAAAGCAGATTGGAGGCCAGGGGTTGGATCTTGCGTCAATAAGTTACATAGATGCCGGGCATAATAGTTATATATTTGGCAGGTATGCATATAATTTTGTTCCACAATTTAACGGCTGGAATTGCTATATCGGCGAGGAAACCCTTCATGGCAAGAATGCGAGTTTTATTGCCAAGTACAGCGAAAACGGTAATTTAGTTTGGGTTAAAAATCTTGTTTCTTCCGGCAATGATGCAAATCTGATTGTCATGGAATATGATACTGTGAGTAATGCATTGTTTCTTGCCGGTGGATATGCCACTTCATTGGCCCTTCCCGGTTGTAATTTATCCGGGTCAGGTTATCATTCTTTCCTGGCTAAAATGGATCTGGACGGAAATTGCCTTTGGGCCAAAAATATCGGAACATACCTTGGTATATCAGCCATGACAATTGACCATTCCGGAAATGTTTTTATTGCGGGCAATACTTCTTCCGGGGTCAAAATGATTGATACTTGTCGATTTGGAGGAGGAAGTTATATTGCAAAATTCAATCCATCAGGAACAGTACTTTTTGCAAAAACAATAGTTGCCATTGAGACAAATATAAATTTCAGCATTGAAACCCTGAAATTTTTCGACGACAATATTTTCGTCAATGGAAATGTGAATTCAAACAATAAACCATTGATAATTGACACAATTAATATTCCCATTTCTTGTGAATGGTGTTCCGGTATTGTCGTTATTTGTTTTGATACTGTTGCAAAAGCCCGGTGGATAAATTTGGATGGACTTCCTGCCTCTTCAATATCCAACAGATCAATGGGAATGAATTACAAGGGAGATATTTATTGTTATGCATTTACAGGTGGCACTTGTACATTTAGTGATGACACTATAGTTAGCCAGGGGACAAATAGCATTGTTGTCATATATAATAAATCAGGCATCATCCTAGGGTATAACCATTTACTTTTTTCCAGCGGATATTCAGGTTATTTTAATCATGGCGGGATTACAGTTAACAATGAGGGTTCCTACTATATAACCAATAATTTTGAAGGCCTGGCAAAATTTGGGAATGATACAGTTACTGCAATCAGCAATTGCGATTTATTTCTTGCTCATTTTAATGATACCGGCGAATGTTTGGGGGTTGATAATATTGGGGGAGGCCTCGGCACCAGTATTGCAGTTGATGAAACCGGAGTATATATGACAGGTATACTGTCCCCCTTTCCTTCGGATACAGGCAGTATGGTTATCGGGAATAATATGTTTTCAACGTATGGTTTTGAAGACATTGTCTTTGCCAAACACGACCTCATGACCGGCACGAAAGAGATAAAACAGGCAACCGATTACTCACTGGTCATCTATGCCAACCCCAATAAAGGTTCATTCCGGGTGAAAATTCCAATCGATTTTGCGAATGAAAAACAGCTTGAGCTGTCCATCTTCGATATGAAGGGGAAACTGATCGGGAAGCAGTCACTATCTGTCAATGACGGGAATCAGGAAATTAATATTCACGGCCAGCCACCCGGAACATATACTATCAGGCTTTCTGATGGGAGGAAAAGCCATGCCGGGAAATTGGTTGTTGAGTAGAGAATTCTCCAAAGTTATGTATTACATTTTCTTTCTGGAAATTCTGGGAATTTTAAGCAATCTTGCAGAGTGATGAACTGTAATTATATCAACTCTGTATTTATCTGCAATTCTATATACGACTCTGTAATTTCCGCTGATTAATTCTCTAAGATGGGGGAGTCCATATTCGGGGACAATTCTACCTGCCTTTGGGTGAGATTCAAGCAGATCAACAGAATCAAATAGTGTCTGGACAACTTGACGGGAATATCGCTCGGAATCGTTGGCAATATATTCTCCAATATCATCAAGATCCTGGATGGCCTGTTCCGTCCATACTATTTTAACCATTTCACAAGCCTTTTCCTGGCCTCCTGGGTGGTAAATACTTCATTCCTTAGCGACTGATCCAGTCCCTTTTCAACTTTGTCCATAAAAATCAGTTTGTCGACTAATTCATCTAACGA
>CAIYJU010000097.1 GCA_903926565.1 uncultured Bacteroidales bacterium | reverse complement strand
CCCAAAAACCTGCCAATGCGAAAAAAAGCAAAGAAATCCTTGTCTTGGTCTTCATAGCTCATTACTTTGGTGAACAATATTAATCAAAATTCTTGTAAACCCAATGGAAACCTGCATAAAATTTGGCTCCCCCAAAAAGAAGTATTGAATTGTTTTATATTAGACGAACAATATTTATATTTGTTCGGATTTAACCAGTGTTCATACCAGTTATCCTGAAGTCAGCAATAATCAAATCCTTAATAATGATAGACAAAAGAAAATTTTCTGAAAGTTATAATGATCTTGGTCCGGAATTCATCATAGACCTGATTGATCTCTATGAACAAAGACATGAAGCGCTCATTCTTTCACTCTCAACAAACCTTGCTGCCCATGATCTGGTTCAGGTGGAGTTAAATGCCCATGAATTAAAAGGGGTTTGCCTCAACTTTCATGATCCTGTTGCATCTGAAGACGCCAGGAGAATGGAAGAGGCTTCGAAGCGGAAAATTGTTGAAATCATTGATATATCCCTCAGTGAATTCCCCGATGTACTTCAAAAAATAAGGCAGGAGATGGATGAACGTGACCTTGTTTATAAGGTAATCTTTGTTGATCGTTCGGTAAAGGGGTTCCTGGCTGACACACTGGGTTCGTTATCAGAAGATCGTGCCTTAAAACTGCAGGATCTGGAACGCAACAAAGTGGAAGATGGTATGCCTCAGATGTTCTCAGATTTGAAATCTTCCTCAGCATTGCTTCTCGAAGAATTGTTGAAGATGAAAAAGGAACTGGCTTCAAACTAATTCCTGCCGTCAGTATCAATCCAAAGGATTCAGGCTTTTCTGTCTGTGAAATGCTTTGAGTCTCCCCATTCTCCGTAGCCAATGACATCGCCGGCAATATGGATGCGGGCTTCAAGGCAACTTTTACACTCCTCCGCCTCTTCATCAAGGCAGGGTTTGTTTTCGTAAAGAAGGTAATCCTGCCGGTACTTAACCGGTGTCAGGTTGGGCATGATGACATTGGCGCCAACCATCAACGCTTTTTCGCGCCCCTGCGGATCGATGGTCTGCATGGCTGTGGTTGCTGCAATGTTGATGTTTTTCATCATGATCCTCAGTATCGCGACCATCTTCAGGGAGAGATCAAACCGGCTTTTTAACGGAAGGAGTTCATCCCGGTACTGGTATAAAGGAGTATCAGCATGGGCTATGTAAGGCCCCATGCCTGCCATGTCGATGTCGAAATCACGGAAAAAGATAAGATCGTCGGCAAGATCAGAAACCGACTGAAAAGGTAACCCGATCATCACGCCCGTACCAACCTGATAACCAACTGTTCGTAAAGTTTTCAATGCCTCAAGCCGGTTTTTGTAGCTGTGGGTCTGGTTATCCGGATGAAGTTTGGGATATAGTGTGGGATTTGATACTTCAATGCGCAGAAGGTACCTTTGTGCCCCGGCTTCAAACCACCTGCGGTAGGTCTCTCCGCTTTGTTCGCCTAATGAAAGGGTTACATGAATTTTACCGGAAGTCTGCCTGTCTATTCTGTTTAAAAGGGATTCAATTTTCCGGACAAATGGCTGGTTGGTTTGCTCCCCCGATTGAATAACAATGGAGGCATAATCGTTCTGATAGGCATAATTGACGGCATCCAGCACTTCGCCATCAGTCATACGGTACCTGGCATACCGGCTGTTACCTGCACGGATTCCACAGTAGTAGCAATTTTTCTTACAGTAATTTGAGTATTCAATCAATCCCCTGAAATAGACTTTTTTACCTACAAAAGCGGCTTTGGTTTCTTTTGCCTTTTCAAAAAGCAGCAGCCGCTCTTTCTCAGTGGTATTGAGAAGGTAAATTATATCTTCCCTGGTAAACAGAGGTTTTGCAAGAATCGATTCAACAGGAAACACGATAATGGAAATTTACGAACTGGTAACTCATTTTTGACTTTTGCAATCTGCAATCTTCAATTTGAATTTATGTATCTACACATTGAACCTGACATGTATAATATCCCCGTCGCCAACAACATAATTCTTTCCTTCGATCATGAGTTTGCCATTTTCCTTGCAGGCATGTTCAGACTTAAATCGCATAAAATCATCGTATTTCATCACTTCAGCCCGGATGAATCCGCGTTCAAGATCGCTGTGGATGACACCGGCAGCCTGTGGCGCTGTCATTCCCTTTTTAATGGTCCATGCCCTGATTTCTTTTGGTCCCGCTGTGAAAAAGCATTGAAGATCGAGGAGGTGGAACGCTGCCCTTACCAGCCGGTTCACGCCGGGTTCTGCCAATCCCGAATCGGCAAGGAAGGCCAGCCGGTCTTCTTCACTTTCAAGCTCCGCAATTTCTGATTCCATCCTGGCCGCAATGACCAGAACTTCGGCTCCCTGGTTTTTAACAGATTCCACGAATTTGCGTGAATAATCATTGCCATCAGTTGCTGAACCATCATCAACATTGCAAACATACATGACCGGTTTATCACTGAGCAGGAACATGTCATCCATGAAGCGCCGGTCGTCGATGGAAACCGGTGCTGTCCGTGCCGATTCGAATGATTCGAGATGGTTTTTCAAAATGTTGAGTACTTCGAGACCATGTTTTGCATCCTTATCCCCGGCCTTGGCCTGTTTTTCCATTTTAACAAGCTTCTTTTCAACAGATTCCAGGTCCTTGATCTGCAATTCCAGGTCAACAATCTCCCGGTCACGCACAGCATTGATGGAGCCTTCAAGGTGAGGAAGTTGCGGGTCATCAAAACACCTGATCACATGGATAAGCGCATCAACATTCCGGATGTCGGAGAGAAATTTGTTCCCCTCGGTCTGGCTACCACCCTTCGAAAGTCCCGGGATGTCAACCATTTCAATGTTGGTTGGAATTATTTTGACTGATTTGATGATCTGATCGATGGCCTGCAGTCTCGAATCCGGAACATTCATGACCCCGAGGTTCGATTTGGTCCCTGAAAAGGCTGCTGCATGCGTTTCCGCACGATTGTTTGAGATACAGTTAAATAGGGTGGTCTTTCCTGAACCGGAAAGTCCGATGATTCCGCATTTTAATGGCATATGGCTGATTTTTTACGCTGCAAAGTTAAGAAATATCGGCCAATTAAAATATTTCTTTCTATCTTTGCACCCCATTTTACCAGGGTGAAAATGGAAAACGTTCTTTATGTAATTCCCTGTGAGTTAACCAAATGTTAAACCAGGTTGGTGCAATTGCATCACCATAAAGCAAAAATGAATGACTCCTGAAGAAACCAATGAAAACTTGGAGCAGAATGCTGAACCCATTATTGATCAAGTTGTAAATGCCGAAATTGAAACTCCCGCAGTGGAAGAGGTAGTTACAGAACCTGTTGCAGAAGTAGTTG
>CAIYJU010000096.1 GCA_903926565.1 uncultured Bacteroidales bacterium | reverse complement strand
GTCATTTAGTTTCATCTGCCCATCAATTATTACGTGATGGTATGATTTAGCTTAATCACATCGACTTTACTTAATTTAGAATAATTCCAAATAAAGCAATATCTTTGCAAAAGATTTCCAAATATCGATATGCAAAAATTAACATATCGAAAAAATATATAATTTTGTTTAAAATATTATGAGCCATGAATAATGCACTGTTTAATGTAGAACGTCCGGAGAATGAGCATACCCTGAGCTATGCCCCCGGTTGCAAGGAGCGGAAATCATTGAATGCCGAACTGGACCGGCTGAGTTCAGAAGTACAGGATATTCCGCTCATCATCGGTGGAAAAGAGGTCCGTACGGGGAAGACCGGCAAAGTGGTCATGCCGCATGATCACCAGCACGTGCTGGCCAACTACCATATAGCGGGTGAGCAGGAGGTTCAGATGGCCATTGCAGCCTCGCTGAAAGCGCATGCAGAATGGGAATCTTTTCCATGGGTTGACCGTGTTTCCATTACCCTGAAAGCTGCAGAACTGATCTCAAAAAAATACCGTTCCCTGGTGAATGCCGCCACGATGCTGGGGCAAGGCAAGAGCGCCTACCAGGCTGAGATCGATGCTGCCTGTGAAACCATCGACTTTCTCAATTTCAATGCATATTTCATTACGGAGATCTATAAAGAGCAGCCGCATTCACAACCCGGAATCATCAACCGGATTGAATACCGCCCGCTGGAAGGTTTCGTTTTTACCGTTACCCCTTTCAACTTCACCGCCATTGCCTCGAACCTCAACATGGCACCCGCATTGATGGGCAACACCTCAGTCTGGAAACCGGCAACGACATCGCTTTTGTCTAACTATTTCCTGATGAAGATCTTCCAGGAGGCAGGCATGCCGGATGGTGTCATCAATTTCGTTCCGGGACCGGGAAGCATGATCGGCAAAACCGCACTTGCGCACCGCGACATGACCGGCATCCATTTTACCGGCTCCAACAATACATTTAACAGCCTGTGGCAGATGGCTGCCCAAAATATGGCAAACTATCGGTCTTATCCAAAAATTGTAGGAGAGACGGGAGGCAAGGACTTTATCTTTGTACACCCTTCATCTGATCCTCAGGAAGTATCGGTCGCAATTGTTCGTGGTGCTTTCGAGTACCAGGGGCAGAAATGTTCAGCAGCTTCGCGTGCCTACATCCCCGAATCGATGTGGAGTGATGTGAAGTCGCGCATCGGCGATATGATCAGCATGATTACCGTAGGGGATGTGAGGGAATTCAGCCATTTCATGAATGCGGTAATCGATGAGGCTTCGTTCGATAACATCATGGGATACATTGATTTTGCTAAAAAATCGAACGATGCCGAAGTGATTTTTGGAGGTACCGGCGACAAATCCAAGGGCTATTTTGTACAGCCCACTGTTATAAAAACGACCAATCCCCATTTCAAAACCATGGAAGAGGAGATCTTCGGCCCGGTGATGACGATATATGTTTACAAGGATAAAGAATTTGAAGAGACCCTGAAAATCTGCGACCAGACTTCGCCTTACGGTCTTACCGGCTCGGTTTTTTCAAAAGATCGTGCAGCCATCAACAAGGCATGCCAGATTTTACGTTATGCGGCAGGGAATTTTTACTTCAACGACAAGCCATCAGGCGCCGTGGTCGGCCAACAACCATTTGGGGGTGCCCGCGGATCCGGAACCAATGATAAATCAGGCAGCCACCTGAACCTTTTGCGCTGGACGAATCCGCGTACGATCAAAGAGACACTGATACCTTCCAGGGAGTTTACCTACCCGTACATGAAGGTTGACAAGTGCCATTGAGATTTACGATTTTACGATTTACGATTGACGATTTGCAACAGCCTGAAACTCCTCGCGTTTCTTCCTGTAAACCACCACCGGGTAGTCTCCGGGGATAAGGTTTTCATCCATTTTTAACCTGGTTTCCTGTGGCTGATGTGTTTCCACAACCCGGCGGTCCTGATGCAGAATGATCCTGTTGTATTGTTCAGTAAGCCATAAAAAGATGCTTCTTGCCACCGGCAGGGTGACCATTTTTTGATAAATACGCAGATAGAGGATTGTATTCGTCTCATCAACAGGGACAAAGGCAACTACAATCCTCAGCTTATCCATAATATGGTTCTGCCAGAGATTTGGAAAAAGAAAGGTCAGAAATGTATCTTTGTTTTTTGGTTCCTGCATCTGATCTGCCCTGAGGGGCTTTTGGCCATGATCCTGTTCATTGGCGGGCCAGTAACTTAATCCGTTGTCAAAAACTTTTGTGCAGGGCCCGTTTACCACAGGCCCTATGCCCCGCCCAATGGTGGTTCTGTGGATGAAAGGTACATGAACCACATCGAGCTGATTTTCAATGACCCGTGAATAATGCGCTTTCCAATAATCCTTCATATCGGAAGAGTATAGCGATTCATCCAGGTCATCGAACCAGGATAGTGGTGGCAGATTTTCACCACCATCCTGATTCGCTGAATACCAGAGGTAAATATACCCGTTGGCCTCTTTCACAGGATACGTATTCAGCCTGATATGTTCAGGCACTACCGAGGCCTTTCCATTTGCGGGAATAAGCCTGCACGCGCCACTCTGATCATATTCAAAGCCATGGAACGGACACTGCAGATGATCATCTTTTATCTTACCCAGGCTGAGCTTTATGCCGCGATGCGGACATTTGTCAATGGCTGAGGCAAGTCCGCCTTTGGTGTCGCGCCAGATTACAAGATTCTCTCCGAGTCGTTTTACCCCGATAACCTCGTTTTTTCTGACCTCCGTTGATAGAAGGATTACATACCATTGATTGTGTATCATTGTTCTGAAGGTTTGAGTTATCGCGTCTATAGCGGTTACACATCAGGGTTTAGACTTTGGTTCTCTGCGGTTCTTTGCGCCACCTCTGCGGTTCTTTGCGGTTAAAACAAATTAACGCAGAGGACCGCAGAGTTGTTACGCAGAGAGCCACAAAGATAACGCTAATGCCATGATTTCATTCATCACAATTATTTCACGAGAAGATGGTTTGTAAAATACTCGTCATAAGCACCCATGTCCAGCAATCCATGTCCCGAAAAATTAAAAAGGATGTTCTTTGAAACGCCCTCCTGTTTTGCCATATTCGCTTCCCTGATAACCTGGGCAATGGCATGGGAAGTTTCAGGTGCAGGAATCATTCCTTCCGCCCGGGCAAAGGTAACTGCTGCTTCAAAACTCTCAGTCTGTGCCACAGCGCTCGCTTCAATCAGCCCGTCTTTCAGCAACTGACTGACGATGGCACCGGCTCCATGGTAGCGAAGTCCGCCTGCATGGATGGAAGGAGGGATAAATGTGTGTCCAAGGGTGTACATCGGAATCAGCGGAGTCATACCCGCCGTATCTCCAAAGTCATACTCAAATTTACCCTTAGTCAATTTCGGGCAGGAGGTTGATTCTACGGCAATGCACCTTGTCTTTTTACCTTCTGTGAAATTATGGCGTAAAAACGGGAATGACAATCCCCCGAAGTTTGAACCACCACCGAAGGGTCCGATTACCAGGTCGGGGTAGTCGCCGGCCATTTCAAGCTGCTTCAGAGCTTCAAGACCGATGATGGTTTGATGCAGCAGTACGTGGTTCAAAACACTTCCCAGCGAATATTTTGTGTCGTCATGGGTGGCAGCGACCTCAATTGCTTCGGAAATGGCAATGCCGAGACTTCCGGGGCAATCGGGGTCTTCGGCCAGAAAACCTCGTCCGGCATTGGTTTCCATGCTGGGAGAGGGGATGACAGAGCCATTCCACAGGTTCATCATCGATTTTCGATATGGTTTTTGCTGGTAGCTGACTTTTACCATAAAAACCTTACACTCGATTCCGAAGAAATTCGTTGCAAAGCTGAGCGCGCTGCCCCACTGGCCGGCACCGGTTTCAGTTGTCATTTTTTTTACCCCCTGCTTATAGTTGTAGTATGCCTGCGGGATGGCCGTGTTTGGTTTATGTGAACCGGGAGGGCTGACGCTTTCATTCTTGTAATAGATCTTTGCCGGTGTACCGAGTATTTTCTCAAGATTATAGGCCCGGTGCATCGGTGTGGGCCTGTAAAGTTTGTAGATGTCGAGCACCTCTTCAGGGATATCGATATACCGCTCTTTTGAAACCTCCTGTTCAATCAGGGCCTGCGCAAACAATGGCTCAAGATCGGCCGGCTGAATCGGCTGCTTTGTTCCGGGATGCAGCAGCGGAAGCAGCGGATTTGGCATATCTGCCTGGATGTTATACCATTGGGTTGGCATGTCGTTTTCATTCAATTGAATTTTTCTGATTTTTGTCATGATAAGTTGGATTTAAGATTAATAAAAAACGGCTTGCCAGGTTATTTTTGGCAAGCCGTTTTAAACAATGAAAAAAGGCCTGCCGTTTGTAAACAGCAAGCCTTTCAGTTATATTTTCAGATAAGGAAAACTTTGATGTTTACGTTCTTTTCAAGAAAGAGCGCCACCAGCAAAGATTAAGATTCATTATTGCGTTGTTGATCACAGTTGTTCTTATTTATAATTTTTCTAAACAGGTTGCAAACATACACAAATAATTGATAAAAAAATGTTTTTCGCAAATTTTCGCAGAAAATGGCGCAGATTTTCACAGATAACCTGCTGCTGCTAAACGCAGCAAAGGAAAAGAGTTATCTCCACTTTGGTTCGAAAGGATGCCTTTCACCATCAGCAGTCGTATGTTCTTCCAGGGAATTCTCTTTAGATTGAATTACTATGTAAATCATCTTCTCATCTGACGAATTACTGATTCCCCGATTTCCTTTGCGTGCAACGCGAATTACGCTGCCCTCTTTGATGCTAAAGCAATCTTCATCTACCTGAAAAAATCCGAATCCACTAAGAATCAGGTAGGTCTCTTCGTTTTTTCTGTGGGTATGAAAATAGGGTTGTTCCGAATGTGGAGGAAGTGAATTAAACGATATCTCAGTTCCTGTAGCATTTGTCGCATCTTTCAAAAACACTTTACCCTCCAACAGTTTTTTACTTATCGGATGAAATAAGATTAAAATCCTTCAAACTATCCAAATCACCAAGATCAACAGCGCTATAGTTCGCATTACCTGAAAGTTTTTCTATTTTTTTTATTTTCAGCTTTTATTTATTGTCTTCATTCTCGACTTTCAAATTTACCAAAAAAGGTGAAAGCCGGGTTTTACTATGGCTAATCTGGCTAATTCAAATTATGAAACCGCACAGATAGCCAAAGAGAGAAGTTTTAAGCATTATTCAAGCTAACGGTTGCCACCGGAAAGGAGTCACTTCAAAGGAGAAAAAACCTGAAAAGACACATCATCCTGCACCTATGCAGATGTCATTAAACTGAAACTCCTGGTATAAAGTGAATAGGAAACCCGCTGGCGATGCCGGCGGGGCAGCTTACTCGATTAGCAATAGTTGCTATTTTATTCTTAAGTCGTTGGGGTTCTGCCTACAATCCCAAATAGAATGGACAATAATCTTCTCATTGTTATATTCGTAAAAAAGAATATAATCGTCAACGATTAGTCCACGAACAGAATCAATTTCTGTATTCAAGCCAATGTCGGGTTGTTTTAATAGGATTTTAAGCTCTTTGTTTAACCTTTGGTATAGTTTTGCGGAATAAGTTCTACTCTTGTTTCTTTCGGCGTAAAACTCAAGAATTTTGAAGAGTTTAATCTCTGCGTGATGAGACCAAATTATCTTGCGCTTAGCCATGTCGAAACTTTTTTATCTAGAAGTTCATGTTCAATATACAAACCTTGATCAATCTCTTTCTTGGATTCAATGATTTCGTTTCTTTGTTCAATTGTCAAAGATATAACCTCCGTCTCGGTTTTTGATTCGAGAATAGTCTTCAAAGCTTTGAGAAATGGAATGTCATTTATCTCAGTTATTCGATGAATCAAGACTTTCTTTAGTTCAATCGTTGTCATGGCTATTCCTCTTTTTCTTACAAAGATATAAATATTTTGGAGTCAAGAAAAATGCCTGTTTTTCGACAGGCAATTATTAGGCAGCCCGCATTGACGGAAATGATATCTACCTAGACGGATGGGATCGCAACCGGTTGAGATTTTGTATCTTGCATGACTGGAACCGAGCGAAGCGAGTTCACGAACACATCTCTCCCTGGCTGGGATCCATTTTGGCATTTTCCTTATTGCGGCAATCGCAATCGAATCTAAAAATGGATTGAGCCCTCTTAGTACGCATGGATATTTAATATTCCCTTCTACATCAACTATGAACGTGATGAAGACCTTTCCTGGGGCATAATACTCTAACATATGATTCTGCTTAATCACATTCCAATATCGAAATCTGCGAAAATTTGCGAATAAAGTCTGCGAAAATCTGCGAGAAATTTTAATCTGTCCAAGTGAATATCAACCTACTGCAAAGGTGTAACGACCTCAAGCAATTCAGGCAGATCCATACCAAGTTTTTTCAGATGTTCGATCTTAGGCACCCCGTTTTTAGTCCAGCCACGACGTTCATAAACAGCATCCAGGAGCTGTTCATAGCGATTTTCGCGGTATGCCCTCAATACTTTCATCTTTTCTTCGGTTGTCTTTCCTGAAGGATCGAAGCCAACCTGTTCGAGCAGTTGTTTATCATAACGCTCTTCGCGTGATTCATACTCCTCCTTCGTTACAGGTCCGCAGGCGCGATATGGCTGTGCATCGTGAATGCGCAAACCTTTCCCTCTCCGGATGTTAAATATTCGCTGGAAGTTGTAAACCCGTTCCGACATTCGGATGATCTCATGTTTGTCAATATTGGAACCCGTTACAGCGTTGAATATCGTCACATAATTGTCAACATGCTGGGGCACTTTGGCAGGTTCGGATGTTTGGGCATTGTCTTCAGGTTCAACGTCGTTCCAGGGCAATTTGCAGAATCCGGCAAGGCCAAACCATGTACGGAACATTGGGAAATAGTGGAGCGCTTCTGCTTTCTTTTCAAACGTAGGGATCTGGTTGTTTACCATGTCCATGAAAATAAGCCAGGCCTCATCGTGCTGCGGGCCCTTGTTGGTCATTGCATACCCGCCCTGCTGGGCAAGTGATTCTTTGGAAACATACTGTGAATATTCGAGCCCTTTGTTTTCCATGCCGATATCCTGCATGAAGCCGGCATCACCCCATCCGTTTTTGGCGAACAACTCTTTCATTTTCCGGACTCCCTGCCCGGCAATAAGGCCAAACCCCTCACCCTTTGAAACCATGTGGAGCAATTCCATGGCGGTATCTGCATTGCCAAAGTTCAGTTTCATTCCGCCAGTGCGTTCTTCGTTCAGGAT
>CAIYJU010000095.1 GCA_903926565.1 uncultured Bacteroidales bacterium | reverse complement strand
ATGATGAATTGTCAACATGTGTTGGATTTTAAAAAAGCAAATTTTTATCGACGAACCAAATTGTTAACTACCGAATAAAACTGTTAATAACGTTTATTTTTCACCTACTGATTAGTTACGTTATATTTACTGTCTGGACTCTTTCAAAGCAAAATATGCTTAACTCAACGTTTTTTACCCGAACCTATTATTAACCATAATAATGCCTTAAACCATGAAAATAAATTACATGTTTATTACCGCATTGGTCATTATAATGACCATTTTCAATTCAAAATTGGGCAAATCACAAAGTTCAGATAATTATTATGTTATAGTTGACTCTCTTGAGTCATATTTTAATTCTCACCCTGACCTCAAACAGGAGCATGATGGAGAATATGCTCAATTTATTCGTTGGAAAATGTTTTGGGGAGACCGGGTATATGGTGGTAATCCAAGTAAAAAAGGGAGTTTTCAACTATTTCGCGATGCAGTAAAAAACTATTTGGATAATCGTAATTATTACCAGCGATCAACAATAATAGGTTCAGATTGGCATTGCCTTGGACCAGATCATATACCCATACCTTGGAGAGGTTTGGTTTCATGTATATACGTTGATACAGCATCTGATAAGAATATGAATACTATTTATATTGGAACAAATGCCTCCGGCATTTGGAAGACTACAGATGGCGGACTCAATTGGCACAATGTAACAGACCCGACTGGTATTCCATTATTAGGAATTAGCGATATTACAGGAGACCCAAATGATGGTAATATTATTTATGCTGCTACTGCGTTTTTTGTAACGGATTTGTGGCATTCTGGAGGCATCGGAATAATAAAGTCAATTGATGGTGGTGTTACATGGGACCGGTTACTTTCTTTTGAACCAAATGAAAACAAAACTGTTTATAAACTTTTAGTGGATCCTTACAACTCTCAAAGGATTTATACTCTTATTGATTCCTTTCTTTTAAGAAATTCAAATGCTGGTGTTGGAACTTGGGATACCCTTTTTAAATGTCCTTCAGTCCCGGGATGGGAATATCGAAAGTTAAGAGATCTTGTTATGAAACCAGGTGACAACACCACATTGTATGTAGCTAGCGACAGTAGGTACCCTGATGCGCAGTCCCATAATCTTGCTAAGGTATATAAAGTAAAAAATGTGACTAATTCTAATCTTAGCACTATCTATGCTGTAAGTTTGGATGGCTTATTCACTCCTCCTGGTGATACAATTTTAACACAGAGATATCAAATCGCCGTTACACCTGCCGATACAAGCGCTATCTATGTCGGTTGTCAACAAATAATTCCTCAAAATGGTTCGTATAAACTCAGATTTAAGTTATGGAAATATGACAATATTAATTCATGGAAATTGAGAATTAACGTGGCACAAGACACGTCAATTAGTCCGGGGATATGTAGTGGCGTTAGTTGGAATAAAATTGCTATCCTGGTTTCACCATCTGATACAGGTGTCGTTTATATTGGTGGATTGTATTGGGACAAATTCGTCCATTGGAAACGTACTATTCAGAATATTGAGAATACGCACGTTGATATCAGATATGGAAAGATTTATCAAATAACTCCAGCTGATACGGGTAGAAATGATATTATCTTTATGGGGAATGACGGGGGAATATCAAAAACAATAGATGGTACAAGAAATTGGCAAAACTTAAATGGGAATGGTCTTGTCATAACTGAGTTTTGGGGAATTGGAGGTGCAGAAAATTTATCAGACACTATTTACGGAGGATCACAAGACAATTGTTTTTTTCGTTATAGTTCAGGGAACTGGCTTCTGTCTGGTGTTGGTGATAACGGCAATCCATGCGTAGATTTTTTAACACCCACAACATTATTTGTACCAGTTTGGCCTGGTGGAGGAGTTGTGAGGTCGAAAAATGGAGGAAATACATGGGGAGAACAACCTCCCAATTATTTTTATTTTGAGAATTCCGAACCCCACATACCTAATAGCCCGATTCAAATTAATCCCCAAAACCATAAATCGGTTTATATAGGATATCATAATTTGTGGAAATCAATTCATTATGGAGATCTTAATACGTTTACAAAGATTGCCATCCCAATTGTTAATCCCCCAAATTATGCTTCAGATGGTATCTCTGCTTTCTGTATCTCGCCAAGCGATACAAATACTATTTATGTTGCTTATGCAGGCCCAATCATTTATTGGCCTGGTTATCAAACAAGTAAACTTTTTAGGTCAATTGATAATGGAGAAAACTGGACAGATCTTACTTATACCTTGAATTTATCATCGAATCCATTATTAAATTATTATGGCATAACATCTATTGAGGTAAGTCCCACTAATCGTGATTCAGTATGGTTAAGTTTTGGAGGTTATTGGAGCCAAGATGATTCTGGCCATCAACGTGTTTTATTATCAACAAATAAGGGAGATAGTTGGAATATAGATTCTGGGTATTCAACTGGATTACCAAATACTCCAGTAAACTGTATTAAATACATGAAAGGCGGCAATGGAAGATTATTTGTCGGCACAGATATAGGGGTGTTTTACAGAGATAATAATTGTACAGAATGGCAGCCGTTCAATTCCGGATTGCCAACTTGTATCATCACTGATCTTGAAATAAATAACAAAACCCAGAAAATAAGAGCAGGAACATATGGCAGAGGTGTATATGAAACTGACCTTACATGTAATTACAATTCATCGCTTTGGGAAATAAATAAAAATATTACCATCCTCAATGACACCGCTGTTGATCAGAGTATTATCATTGATTCCTCATATACTTTAACAGTTAAAGCAAAATTAAAATTTCCACCTCAAGGTAAAATTTATGTTCAACCAGGCGCAAAACTTATTGTTGATGGTGGTACGTTAACCAATAGGTGCTATAATATGTGGCGAGGAGTTGAAGTGAGAGGCAATAACCGGTTAAAACAAAATACTTTTAACCAAGGCTATGTGAATTTTAAAAATGGAGCTGTATTGGAAAATGCAAGGATTGGTATTAGTACGAATGGGGGTTTGATAGTAGCACAAAATTCATTTTTTCGGAACAATTACAATGCCATCAAGTTCGAATCATATAAGTATGATCAATTAAGCACTTTTACAAAGGTAACATTCGAAACCACAAGAAACTATCTTGATACCAATTATTCAGTTCCTCAGGATTTCGTCAGTTTGTGGAATGTAAAGGGTGTCAGATTTCTCGGATGTACGTTCCAAAATACAACGGTTCCTGCCAGTGGCATCCCAGGATCACTTAAAGGTCGTGGAATATATAGCATTGACGCAACTTATTATGTTGACCAATATGCATACTGCCCTGTTTTGGTTGTACCATGTCCCAACCCTGTATATACTCCATCTACATTTAAAGGATTGTATTATGGAATAAGGGTTTATAATTCCGATCCTGCAAAGTATGTTCAAATCAATAAGTCAATATTTGACCATAATTATCGCGGAATCTATTTGGGTTCTTCGAACTATTCTACACTAACCCAAAATAAATTTTACATTCCAAACCATACGCAGTCTGGTGCAGATACTTGTTATGGTTTGTACTTGGGTACCTGTACTGGTTATCATATTGAAGGTAACAACTTTACTGCTCCTGGAAACAGTCTCTTACAACCGGGGAACAGTTTCTCGTTACGAGACATTGGTTTGATCATTGATAATTCAGGTGGATCTCCCAATGAAATCTACCGGAATCATTTTGACAGTCTTGATATTGCCATTAATGGGCAACGTATAAATCGGCAGGATGGTGGGGCAATTACACTCGGACCAATTGGAGGAGGTACGCCATATCCCATTGCTATTCCCACAGGGCTTGTTTTAAAATGCAATACCTATAACAATAACTCTTATGATGAAATAGCAACCAAGGGATATCTTTCCTGGCTGGAAGGGATTGCTAAAAATCAGGGAGCTAGCACTATTTATGGGAAAGATCAGGCAGGTAATACGTTTTCTCCATATCACGCCCAGGCACAAATTCCGGAATCGGATGTTAAAAATGTTGCTGATAATTTAATCTATTATCACCATATTCAGGCTAGCACTTCAGGTGCACCAAGAGTACTGCCAAATTATCACACTCCTGAACCAAAGGTTCATCCACAGTCAGTGCAAAATCAATATATATATAATGAATGCTGTCCCTCTAAACTCCCATCTCCAAATCCAATAGCACAAGGCCTTAAAGCATCGATTTCACAAGAAGGAGCTATTGTTAATTCCTTGATAAATCAGCTGAAAAATCTAGTTGATGGTGGAAAAACAGAGGAAAAGAATAATACGATCACCTTAAGTATTCCACCAGATGCTCTTGCTGTCAAACAAGACTTGTTAAACAGTTCTCCATATCTTTCTGATACAGTAATGAAATCGGCCATTGAGAAAGAAAGTGTTTTACCAAATGAAATGATACGGGACATTTTGGTTGCCAATCCACAAGCAGCAAAAACAGATGAGGTGCTTAATACACTCAACGACCGCTTCATCCCAATGCCTGATTCATTGATGGCAGAAATCCTGGATGGCAAAGATCAATTATCCCCGAAAGAAGTGCTCGAAGCGCAAATTGCCATGCATGCTCAATATTTTAAAGATGCCTATGATGGTTTGGTGAGGTATTATTTGACTGATTCAATTGCTTCTGCATCTCCTGATAGTATCATTAATTTTCTTGAATCAATAAGTGATCTTGATGGTCAGTATTTACTGGCTTCAAAATACTTAGCCGTCGGAGATACAATCCAGATGAATAATACGCTTAATTCTATTTCTGGCACCTTTACCCTTGATAAAACCCGGCAGCTACAGAACCAGGATTATCTGACCTATTTTTCTTTCCTCAAATCTCTATTGGCTCAGGGAAAGGACATTTTACAGGTTGACAGTTCTCAAATCGTGCAGTTGCAAGCGTTATC
The DNA here is from genome assembly GCA_903926565.1 of uncultured Bacteroidales bacterium. GTDB lineage: Bacteria > Bacteroidota > Bacteroidia > Bacteroidales > FEN-979 > CAIVAT01. The sequence goes on along the minus strand of CAIYJU010000095.1, from coordinate 14,666 downwards.
TGCCAGCTTGAGTGAACCGGTTGCATCCTATGTCCGTAATATTCTGATAGCGAATAACAAGGTTAATTATTTTGAACCAATTATTATCCCGGATAATACAAAATCCACACCTGAGACAAACAAATTAAAAACAAGTCATTTTTCTAAGACATGTTCTCTCAGGGTTTTCCCCAACCCTGCAAAAGGTTACATCATTGCTGAGTATAATACCCAAAATTTATCTTTGGGTAATAATGAAATCCTGCTTACCATTACCTCTTCTGATGGAAAAATCCTTGAAACAAGAGTGTTAAACAAACCACAGGATCAACAATTAATTGAAACCGGTGATTATAAACCAGGATTTTACCTATGCTCTTTAAAGACAGGAAATAAAATAGTGGCTTCCTGTAAATTCACAATCATTCAATAATTTTTTAATTATTAGGTTTGTGGGAGTTCTCTTTCAAAGGAAAGAACTCCCACAAACCTAAAATTTTGCCTCGTATGAGAAAGATATTTTTACTTATTTTTAATGTCCTACTGATTTATTCTCCATCGAAATCCCAGGATTGGATCAGTAAGTTTACAGACGGAAAGTTTGTTCAACTTTCTTGGGTTATTGAGACGTACGACAAAGGATACCTATTAATTGACAATGAGACGGTTTACTCATGGTTAATAAAAACCGATATAAATGGAAATAAACTTTGGGAGAAAAGAGTTGGTGATGGCCAGCATCATATTTACTTTGAAAACGTAGAGCAAACATCCGATGATGGATTTATTTTAGGTGGTGGATTCAGTAAATATGATCCAACAAATAATGATCCGGCTATTATTAAATTAAATTCTTGTGGTGAATTAGATTGGTGCTCGGTAATTAATACTCTTGGAATTTATGATTTCGGGACACGGGTTAAACCAACACCGGAAGGTGGTTATATTTTAGTTGCCCAGGGTTCAACTTTTATTCCGGGCGAAAATGTTCAACTTTTCAAATTTGATAATAACGGAAATTTGCGATGGAAACATACCTTTAGCCCTGATAGTCTTATCTTGGCGCCGGAACCTCATGATGTAAGGGTTGATAGTGATGGGTATTTAATCTCAGCGATGTGTTATTATCCAGATCCGGGGAATCCAACAGGTGGATGGGAACGACCATATTATATAAAGACTGATACTGCTGGAAATATAATATGGTGGCTTGTTTATGGCAGTGGAAATGGATTTCGAGGATTTTCAGGTGATGCGACCATAAAAAGTTCTACCGGGAATTTTTATAGTATAGGTTGGCACAGTAACTATTGCGATACACCTGCCCTGATAAAATGTATGGGAAATGGTCAGGAATCTTATTTCCAGGATTTGATTCCAGGCACATGCCCTGGGGGTGTAAGTGGCATTAATTGGGTAAATGATGCCACATTTATCACATGTGCTGGTGGAACATTAAATGGAAATCCTACTTTTCGATGGATGAAGACGGATACCTTAGGAGTTTCATGGGACATTAAAGAATTTCCCATTTTCTTGCAGTCTACGTATCATACAACAAAAACCTTTGACAATAAATTTGTGAGCGTGGCAAGAGTAAACGACAAATGGATATACCTGTATAAACTCAACTCAAATCTTGATTATGATTCGATTTACACACATCAATTCACTTATGACAGCCTGTGCCCTGGCGGGGTTACTTCTGATACAATCAACCCTGATTGTGGTCTGATTGTGGGCATGGATGAACCACAGATTGAATCTGAATCATCCAGGTTGAAGATCTATCCAAATCCAGCATCAGAAAGTCTTACAATAGAATTTCCAAAATACCTTAAACAGACTGAAAAAAAATCCGGGATAACATCTTCTTCAATTTATTACCAATGGAAATCCACTACGCTTGAAGTCTACGACCTGAACGGAATACATTTGTATTCAAAGGAAATTCCTAAAGACCTGAAGCGACTGCAAATAGATGTTTCTGGTTGGAAGCATAGAATGTATTATTTCAGGTTGGTTTATAACAAACAAAATGTGGCAGGAGAAAAAGTTATAATTCAGAATTAATTTTATCAATATTTCCATTATAAATCAAAAACAGAGTTATCATATTAATTTTCGCATTCCTGCTATCGTGTAACCTTTTTTCTCAGTCCCCCTCCTATTACCCATTGGATCCAATTTTTTTGTGAACACAATTCGATTCTTAACTATATATCACTAGCACCAACAGGTAATTGTCGGCAGGTTGGTCATCCGGCGAAAACATATTTTAATCAGGCCTATTCTTTACTTCTGGCAATTGTAACAGACACGCTGTTTTCTTACCCATCAAACAAAAACAGTTCGTTTTCGTTCAGTTTTGGAATTATTCTGAATGGGTTGGGGATATTGAATTTCTTCAAAAACACGATTCAGTTTCATTAACAGATTTCGGAAATATAGAAGCCTCCTATGAAAACGGAACGACTTGGGAGATCCTCAAGGATTCATTATATCAGAATTTTAACAGTTGTCATCTTACATTTGCTGGTTACCTGATGTCGTGATTTCAACCGACGAGCAAATGACACGTGTCCTTTATCCCAGTGGACAAAACTTAATTCTCTAAAAAAGGCTTCGGGGCACTGAGGCTTTTTTAATGGGTATAAAACTCATAACCAAAATAGTGTCCTTTATTATTCATGTCCGTCATTGTACTCTTGCCGACATGATTTCAAATTATATCCAATTAAGCAAAGCGCTTGACCTGATGGACCAGCTTGACGATGATGGTAAGCCGGTTAAATTCCAGGTCAAATTTGTCACAGCCAACCGCAAGCTTAAAACAGGCGGAGAGATCATTGAAATTGCAGATGGCCGTAAATGCGTTGGAAAACGTCGGGGTGAAATGGTTTTTGATACCCGTAAATCCTCCCAGGATCCTTCAGCCATTTCACGGCCACCCAATCACACTGCCAATTCAACCCGAAACATTCTTCTTCCAAATGGCGGCATCCGGAAGGTCCATATCCGCCTCATTATTGAATTCAATAACCAAAAAATATTCTTCTAATGAGTAAAATTATCGTTGAAGGAAATTATGCGATCCTTCCAGGTGCCAAAGCGATTGTAAGTCCTTCCGGTTCCGCAGGCGATTCAGGAAAGACTGCTTTAGCAGCCCCTTATGATACCTCACCAAGAGAGTGGTCCAATTGGGGTGATTCCAATCTGTTCCCCCAGGAAGTGCTTACAGACCTGGATAAGAATTCAGTCGCACTTCGCGCCCTGGATAAACGCAAACGCGTTCATTTTGGCCGCGGAATCACTGCCTACCGTGAAGTCCCGGATGCTGCAGGCGGAGATCCGAAAAGGGTACCTGTCACTGATCCACAGGTTGTTGAATTCATGCGCCTAAATAAAATAAACCTGATCTGGCCGGACATGATCATGGGGCTTGAAGTCTTTGCAAACGGATGGATTGAATTCATCGTGAATAAAGCAGGGGATAGGATCAACAGGGTTTTCGTCAAAGATCCTGCCTATTGCAGACTGGCGAAAATGGATGACAGTGCCAGGATCCCGGCAATGTACTACTCAGCCCAGTGGGAGAAGTCACCGAGTTTCGATAATCTCATTGTTCGCAAACTCCCGCTGTTTGACGCTGAAAAATACAATGGCATCACCTATCCCGATGGCCAGTTTGCCATGCACATACATTACCGGTCTTTCAACAAATCCTTTTATCATGTTCCGCTCTGGAACGCTGTTCGCACAAACAAATGGATGTATATCGCCAACCTGGTACCTACCTTAAAGGCAGCTATCATGAAGAATCAAATGACGATCAAATATCACATCCAGATTCCGAACAACTATTTCCAGGAGCGTTACCCTTCACCGGATTACACAAAGGAACAGGTAGAAGCCAAAAGGCTTGAAGTATTGACTGAAATGGATTCATTCCTGGCCAATGTTGAAAACAGCGGCAAGGCATTTATCAGCTGGTCCTTTTATTCAAAGGTCAAACAGGACTTCCTTACCGGCTGGAAGATCGAAGTAATTCAGAATAAGCTTGACAATACCGCCTACCTGCCGGATAGCCAGGCCGCCAATTCTGAAATACTGTTCGCAATCGGAGTGGACCCCTGTTTGATCGGGGCAGGAAACCCGGGCGAAGCCATCGGTGCCGGCTCGGGATCCGACAAGCGTGAAGCTTACTGGATGCTCAATGCCGACATGGGAACTGACAGGTCAGTGAGCCTTTCACCGCTTTACTTCATCCGTGATTTTAACAAATGGGATCCAACGATTCAGTTTGATTATGTGACCGTGGACACTTCTCAAACCCAGGATCAGCATCCCACGAAAACAGCCAAACGTATTGACAAAACTCAAGCCTAAACCATGCTGATTACAACCATCGCGCAGCTTAGAGCTGCTTCGTCAATCAATATTTCAAACAATATTGATAACTGGCTCCCGTATATCTCGGATGCCGAAGAATTGTTCATCATCCCGGTATTAGGAGAGGATGTGATGGAATTCATCAACAATACGGTGCATCCTAAAGTTTCTCAGCAGCAGGATCCGATTGATATTATCAGTGATGCAGGTGAGGTCCCTCCTGATTATGCCACCATATTGCTCGAAAAGGTTCGCAAAGCCGTTGCCCTGTATGCGCTCTTTTTGGGTGTTGATGAAATGGCCGTCAGTATTTCCGCTTCAGGGATCCAGGTACTTCAAAGCGATACCCATAAACCGGCACCACAGTACCAGATCATGAATCTGAAAGAAACTTATTTGTCCAGGGCACACATGCAGGTCGACAGTATTCTCAGGTACATTGTCAAAAATATTACCTACCTGTCCGGTTTGACACTTCCAAAGAGTCTTTACCTGATCCGTGATGCGGATCAATTTCAGGTCTATGCAGATATCCATTCCTCGCGCAGGGTATTCCTATCACTGCAGGGGGTCATTGGAAGCATCGAACAGAAGTATATAAAGCCCACCCTTTCACCGCAATTGTTCGCTTCAATTAAAGAGGAATTTGAGGGTGGAACACTTTCGCCCGATAATCAAATCCTGTATGATATGATCATTCCGGCCCTGGTGCATCTGACCATGGCCCGGGCGCTGCTTGAAATAAACATTGATATGCTAGACTGGGGTATTTTCAACAATGCTTCAAATACGTTCAACAGCCTTTCCACGAAATCAATTGCAAATAAAGAGCGAATCTCCGTCATGCATGACGCAAACCAAAAAGATGGTGAAGCTGAACTCAAAATGCTGCAGGAATTCCTGGACGAGAATGCAGGAGCTTCCAAATATTCGCTGTATTTCAACTCAAACCGGTATGCAGGAAAGGAAATGGCCGTGAAAAGAGGCGAATTTGTTAATGAATCCACCAAATCAATCTTTGTTGTTTAAAAACTAGTCCAGTGATGTTACATGACCTCAATCTATCACTTTCGGAATTCATTTCAATTCTGATCGCCCTGGCCGGGATCGTCAGCGTTTGGGTTTCTACCAAAGTTAAAATCGCAAAGATCGAAACAACCGTGAATCTTAAAATAGCAGCGATTGAACTCTCCATTGCTACCTACATAAAATCCAACTCTGAAAGCCTGCATAGTTCCTTTGCTGATAACAAGGAGGAGCATAAAAGCCTGCTTTCGGATGTCAAGGAAATTAAAGGATCCATCAACAGTATTGAAAAGGAACTTATAAAAATGACAAAATGAAAAACGTATTCTTTTTTATTGCCCTGCTGATCATGATCACCAGCTGCAACCTTCAAAAGCATGTAACCCGAAATGAGGTTAATACTTCCTTGCAAACTGAATCCAAAGAAGAAATGGCTTCACGTTTGAAAAAAGAAACTGAAAAGGATATCCGCGGTTCAAAAGACACCCACACAACAGAGAATTGTGATACGAATTTTCAAACTCCCGGCTCTTTCATCACCGGGGAGAAGTCCTTGCGTGATCTGTTGAACGGAGGTTCCCTTGACCTTGAAAATTCAGCAGTCAAGGGATCTGTCCGGATTGATTCAGCCACCGGTAAAGTAAAAGTGATCCTGGATGAAAAGCCACGATCATTCCCGGGCAAATTCAACCGAACCACGGATATCCACGAAACAACCAATGAACAGAGCAACGTCAAGGAAGATTTGAAATCTTCCGGATCGAAAGAACACGTAAGCAATTCAGCTTCAAATTCCAGCTCAGTTATAAAGGATGTTCAGCGCTCCGGATCCTGGTGGCCATGGCTGATCTGGATTGCCATTGCTGCAGTGATCGTTTTTGTTGCTATAAAGGTTCGCAAAAGGTTGTTGTAATGAATGAAGTGCAAATCGACGGTTTGAAAAGGTCACTTCCTTCCTCGTGGAATGAATTAACCTATCGCCAGCTCCTGCAGGTCTGCTCCATGTTCAGCTTTGGAGTACAGGCCTCTCATTTCAAGCTGAGCCTGCTGATGAAGTTCTTAGGTCTGAAGAAAAAGTTGTGGAAAAAGGTTGATCCACAGGATGCCTATTTTCTTTGTGAATCCCTGAATTTCCTGCTTGAAGATGTAACCCTGACAAAATCCCTGGTTAAATCTATTCGCCCATCCCGGTTCCCATGGACCCGGCTCTATGGTCCTGCAGACAGCATGAGCGAAAGCACATTTGGGGAATTCTCAAAGGCACAGGTCAGGTATGAATTGTATGACGCGACCAAGGATCCCGCCATACTCGATGAAATGATTGCTGTTCTGTTTCGCCCGAAAAGGTCCTTCTGGTGGCTACGTAGGCACCTGGTCGAATCTCCCGATCCCAGGCGACGGTTTATTGACCGCACTCTTGCCGAAAGAGCAAGGTCGATATCGCATTTGGATCCGGCCATCAAACAGGCAATCTTCATGTACTTTTCTGGTGTTCAGAAAGCCCTGCCTGAGAAGTTCCCAAATGTTTACAAGAAGAAGCCCGGTGATAATAAAAGTAAATCAGGCGGATGGTCCACGCTGATCATTTCTCTTGCCGATGGCAAGACAGATGACCAGAGCCTTGACCGGGTGATGCACTCAAACCTGTACAATGTTTTCATGGGCCTGGAACAAAAATCAATTGAATATTTCGAATTCCTTAAAAACCATCCGCAAAATGACTGACGTAAGATCCTACCTGAGCTATTTCCAGAATATTGCCAGGCAGCATAAAGACATCAAGGATTTCTATATCATGGACCTGAATGAACCCCTGCAGGCACTTCGTGGCAATATGCAGTTCCCGGCCCTGATCATGAACACGCTCACCGGCAACTTTATGGCCCCGAACTATGACAATACGCTGGATGAAACCAGTGGTAGTTTTCTTATTCTTGGCCAGCTTCAAAACATTGATGACTTTTCAGGGGAGATGCTCATGTTCCAGCAGATGAAGCAAATCGGGCAGGCCATCATTTCACGGATGAATTATGATCTGATGAAATGTGAACCCAGGGCAACAAAAGCAATCATCGGATTCAAAATAGATTCTGTGTCCTACCAGATGATTGATGGGATCTTTGATAATTGCTTCGGCTTTTTGTTTTCTTACCGTTTCATTTCAAGCGTTGATCTTTCCTACAACGCCCTGCAATGGGATGAAAACAAACCCTTTGATGAGGGATTCCGGTATTAATCCTGTCCTTTATTTCATCCATCCGGATCATTTCCTTTGTTGCCATAAAATGGCAACATGGCAAACGTCAATTCCTCTGGTAAGAAAGTCCTTTCAGTCCTTGAAACCGCCGATGCCTGGGCGCATTTCACGATTAAGATATGGCAGGAAAAGCTTTCCAAATATAAAATAGGACGTCCTTCAGGCAAACTCAATAACTCATTCACGAAATCCATTGCCGGTACCGCCAAAGGAGAGAATATCGTTATCCGGTTCCAATTCCTCTATTACGGGAAGTTTGTCGATATGGGGGTCGGCAAAGGCACACCCCTGGGCGGGGTGAAGGAGAACAAAACCTCCAGGGCACTCCAGGGGAAAATGACAGGAAACAGGCGGTTCCCGAAAAAATGGTACAGCAAGACTTTATTTGCCGAGACAGCCACTCTCAAGGAAATCCTTGCGCGTGACTTCGCTCATAAAGGAGCTTTGACCATCCTTGAAAATATTGGTGACAATTCAAAACGTATCTAATGGCAGCACAGACAGAAACCGCAAAAGCTGAAATCATCCTTAATGGTTCAAAGGCCAATGCTACGCTCAAAGAAATTGAGAATTCAGCAAAACAGTTGAACGCTGAGCTTCGCAAGTTGCCGGTAACTTCCCAGGAATTTGCCGACAAATCAAAGCAACTTCAGGCCGTCAATACCCGCCTTGCTGATATCCGCAAGGAGACAAAGGCGTTGGGGGATGATATGAAAAATGCCGGTGGCGGGATGCAGAACATGATCGGCTCGATCAAAACCTACGTCATGGATCTTGGGGTGGCCATGGCCGCGGCATTTTCAGTGGCTGCCATCACGAACTATTTCAAAGAGGGCATCAAAAGCGCCATTGAAATGCGATCGGTTGAAAAGAACCTCCTAGACGTTCTGGATGGCAATAAGGCAACGCAGCGGGAACTGATCGGCCTGGCAAAAGAGCGCTCAGGACAAACCAAAGATTCACGGCTTGAGATTGAAGCTGCAGAAAAGTTCCTTGTCATCCAGGGCCGTACGCCTGAGCAGATCCGCAAAACAATCATTGCAGCCCAAGATCTGTCGGTCGTTACCGGTGACAAGCTTTTGAAATCCGTCGAAGACCTGGACGGAACCCTGGAAGGAAGGTTGTCAAAAGGCTTGCAGAAGCTCTCCAAGGAATTCAAGGACCTTTCCAAAGAGCAGATGTATAATGGCGATGCCATTGATATCATTGCCAAAAAGTACAAAGGGCTTGCCGTTGAAGAAATGAAAACGGAAGAAGGGCAGCTGATCCTGTTGGAAAAAAGCTGGAAAGCACTAAAGCGTACGCTTGGTGATTTTTTGCTTGGTACAAACGGCGTTTTTTCCAACCTGATCACCGGCGCCACCGATGCGCTCAAAACGATGAGCAAATTCCTGGAACTTCCGCTGGCTGAAAAGTACAAGAATGAACAGGAATCCCTCAATGCCCTTGTTTTTCAGATTCAGGCAACCAATACCAACCAGAAAGAACGGAACCGGTTGATCACCGAACTTCGGGCTAAATATCCCGAGTTCCTGGGTAATCTGCGTGATGAAGATGTCACGAACCAGTTCCTTGCAAAACACCTGGAAGAGGTAAACATGCAGTACATGGAGAAGATCAGGCTGGCCCAGAGTGAAGAAGCGCTCTCGAAAATTGCAGAAAAACAAGTGGATGCTTCAAAGAAACTTTCCGAACTGGAAAGTGAGCGAAACAAGATCCTCGCTAAATCCATGTCATTGCTCTATGATTCAAAACCTGCCTATGCCAGGCTGGTTGAACAGGCAAGCTCCCTGGAGGAGAAAATAAGGTTGGTAAAGAAATACTGGGGTGAAGGTGGCGGTACCACCGGAACGGCCGGTGAATTCCTTGCTGCAGCCGAAAAAGCAAAACAGGCCGCAGATAAGATGAAAGTGTACCAGGTGCAATTTACTCAGGAACAGCTTAAAATAGCTGAAGAAGCTGTCAGCAGTTCCCTGGCAATGACCAATACGCTCGATGCGGTTTCCAACCAGATCCTCACCATTGCACTCAATAGCAAAGATGAAATAACCCGTCAGATCATCAAAACAGAACTCGCGGATCGTGAACGAACCAGGCAAACGGTAGAAGCCGGCAAGGTTGTTTTTAAAGAGGATCTGGACTGGAAGAAAATGTCTGTTGATCAGCTCAACGACTACATTTCAAAGGGCCGTGAAGCGGATGCTACCAATTCCGATCGTACCAACATGAGAAAGGCCACGGCCGAACTTGCAACGCGAGACAAGTTAAATGACAAGCTCAAGGAATCCTATCAGAAACTGATGGATTCTTTGGCTGAAATAGAAGGGAAAAACTACGCAGAAAAGCTTTCCGAGACGCAGAATGAAATCAAGGGTGTCCGTGAAAAGTTTGAAAAACTCATTGACCTTGCCCGAAAGTACAAAGAGGACAATGCCAAAACGCTTTCCACGGACCAGAAAGGTGAAATTGATACCAAAATCGGAGACCTTGAAATAGCCCGTGATCTGCAAGTCAAGCAGGTGCTTGAACAGGCAGAGCAGAAGTTTTCAGACGATGTAATGAAAATCGCTGAAAATCTCAGGGTTGCCCGAATGACTGTCACCCAGAGGCAGGTGTATGAGGTCAATAAATACTACCGGGATGCTCAGAAAGAGATCAAGGATGCCATCGGCTATGCTTATTCTGAAGAAGTCATCGCAGCCAATGGCAATGCTGAAAAGATAGAAATGGCCATGAAAAACAAGCTTTCAAGGATGAGAGCTGTTCAGGCAGATATTGATCAGTTGGAAAGTTATCGCAAAGGTGCAGTTGTCAAAGCAAAGGAAATCGGGAATATCAAATTTGAAGAAGATCTGAACGCCCTCAAATTGAAAGCTGAAAGGCAGTTGGCCGAGGATAAGGAAAAGGTCTGGTATGAAGTCAATGCCAAGTACAAGAAGATTCTTGATGAAAACCTGAATGACGAGCAGAAAACAAATGAGATCAAGGCCCAAATGACCCAGGAGGTCATTGATAAGCAGCACAAAATCACGCAGGAAAATACAGCGAAGGTCGCTCAGGAATCAATTCAGATCGCCCAGAGTGCAGTTAATGCGTTGGGTTCCATTTTCCAGATGGAAGACCAGGCGCAGGCTGATAAACTGAAGAATGATGAAGCGGTGGCCAATACCAAGAAAGCAAAACTGGATTCACAGCTCAAGGCCGGACTGATCACCAAGAAACAACATGATGATAAGGTGGCCGCCCTGGATGCCGAAGTGGCCAAGAAACGCAAGAAGCTTGAACATGATCAGGCCGTTCACGCAAAGGAAATGGCTTTGTTCAATGCGCTGATCAGTGTCGCTTCTGCCGTTGCTTCTGCGCTGACCGCTGGCCCCGGGTCAGGGATCGTGCTGAGTATCATCACCGCAGCCCTGGGTGCAATTCAGATTGGTTACATCCTCAGTCAGAAGGTTCCTGAAGCTGCAACCGGTCGCTACAATGTTATTGGCCAGCAGGACGGGAAAGCTTACAACAATGTTCCCTACCAGGAATCCTTCACCGGGATCCCCGGCCGGCCGATGCTGGTCAATGAAACCGGTAATGAAATAGTGATCGATCCCAAAACCACCCGCAATCTGATGGTTAATTATCCTGGCGTAATCAGCGCAATCAATTTCGCCCGGGTGCCTCAAAGGGCATCCGGAAGTTACATCACCGAAAACACTTCACCGTCACAGGCAGGCGCTGCCAGTGTCGCTTCCTCTGAAAGTCTTACCGCGGCCTTGAATGAATTCAACACGCACGCAAGAAATGGCATCCGGACTTTCATGGTGTACGATGATGTACGCGAAACTGCGGCCACGATCAATGACATTGAAAACAGTGTAAAATCCTCCTAATATGCTCGCACTTTTCGTAAACGATAAAGCCCTCGATATCAGTGGTGACATTTCAATTACCCTGAAATTTTCATCACCTGTTTTCAACCAGATCGGGGATTACACGTATCCTTTCAAACTCCCGGCCACTGCATTGAACGTATCAATCCTGGGCTATAAGCACCGCATTGAAAATTCAAACAATCCCTGGGAGGTCTTTAACGCGATCCTGCAATGGAATGGTGTCATTATTTTGAAAGGAACGCTCAGGATATTGAACGCCCAGGCAGATCTTTATGAAGCTACGCTCTTCATGGATAAGGGTGATTTTGTATACCGTCGCAAGACAATGACGTTGCAGGATGTGGATTATGGTGGCTACACATGGCCATCGGAAGGTCAGCGCCTTGATTATTTCAACAACTGCCGAAATATCAACTATCCCTTGCGAGACTTCGCTTTGCCGATGATCCTGGATAAAACCTACTATGAAGAGCTTCCCGAAGATCCAATGCTTTACTACATGAATTATTATCATTGGAACAACCTGCAGATTCTCTTCCAGGGCATCTACCGGGCAATATTTGTTCCCATGCTTTATTTGCGGTGTGTCATTGACCGGACATTTAAAAAACTCGATTACGTTCTGGAAGATTCATTCTTTGCGGTGGATCCTGAATTCAATGCCTTGGCCCTGTTCAACAGCGTTGATGCGAACAGCGATATCATTGGTCCTTTCAACTACCCGACCAATACAATCGTCTATAATTATCATGTTCCCCGAATGTCCATGAACGATTTTCTCTCTGGCCTTGAATCCTATTTCAACATCCGTTTTTTTGTCAATAACATCACCAGGACCGTTAAGCTCGTTTCCGTTGATCAAATCATAAAGTCAGCTGAGTATGTTGAATTTTCCGGAAATGTCAATTCAATTTACACGCTGATCGGTGATCCGATAAAAGGCTATCGGCTCAAAATGAACATGGAAACCGACGATGAGATCTGGCCGCAGATACTGGTCAGCCAGTCGCAGATCCTGGATGGCATCAAGGATGCCGTCGAGACCTTTGCAGATCTCCCGGTATGGCCAGCTGCTCCCTGTTTTGAAATCAGGTATGTACGTTCGGAGGGCATATACTACATCATGTCCACATCGTACACCTGGACACAATGCTTCTTAAATGAAGAAACCTACGCCCTTCATTCTGAATTCGTTCATCACGAAAGTGACAAGACAGTTGAAACCAAGTTTTCAACGCTGATGAATGACTGGGTTGAACCAAAAATGGGGGTGATCGGAACGGCTCAAACAGCCTGGAATACGATATCGCCAAAACTTTTCTTTGTAAAATTCTTTCCCCGTACAGGTGGGGGCATTGATGATGAACGGGTTTATGCTTCCAACTTCTCCGCGTCACACTCACTGTTTTACAATGGCGCAAATGGCCTGTATGTAAAGCATTTCAAGGCATTCTTTGAAATGATGATGAGTGCAAAGCAGGTGAAGATTGTCAAGCAAATGACTTTGTTGGAGTTGAATCAGCTGGATTTTTCCAAAAAGTATGCGGTTGGTGGGAACAAGTATCTGCTCTCTGAGGTTCAGGTCACCATTACCAATAAAGGAATTAAGCCGGCAACGATCCTGGCTTATACCTGCTTTTAGCTGTCCTTTATTTCTTTCGACCGTTGCCTTAAAATTGTCGCATGATAACGATCAACACCACACCACCAGAAACATTCTTTGCAGGAAACCCGGTTCGCTTTGGGATCCACACCAACAATCAGCAGACCAATACCGGCCGGCAATGTTCTTTCAGGCTTGTCGTTACGGCTGCAGATACCGTGGCCGGGCATACCCTCATATTCGCCTTTCCCGGCAAGACGCTCACGTTTACCACTGCTGCAGTGCCCGATGATTCCGGCCTGCAGATCCCCACAGCGCTCAGCGGTGCAAATTGGGCGACCTGGACACAATCGCTATATGACTGCATCCTGTCCAATTTTGACCTTTCATCCCGGTATATCATTTCAATTGAAGCTGCAGGATCCTCCAGCCGCATCATTGATTTTATGGCCTATAATAAAGGTGCCGCGGATTCGGCCGCAGTGACTTCTCACCTGTCAACCGTCACCGTCTATCAATACCTTGCAGGCCAGGATATCGTGCCCAGGAATGTCTTCGCTATTATAGGCGGTATCTGGGACCTCACCATGAAACAACTGGCCCAGGATATTAAACCGGTCAATGCCAGCGGTGATGTTGTCTTTGACTTTTCCGAATATCTGAGCGTTCTGATCGACAACAACACTTCTGCGCGGTTCACCTGGCCGTTCAGTGAAACAGATCTTTACAGGTGCTTTCAAAATTACGTGTTACAGTTCTATGCCGGTTTTGCAGAAAGGTATGATAACGAAATCAAGAAGATTCATTTCGATACCATGCGAAATGCTTTCCCGGGAGGCCTTAACCGTGATACGATCGTGGCCTACAATGCCCTTGGCCAGAATTTCTTCAGTGTCGCTGAAAATCTGCTCAGCTTCATGACCTGGGCACCAACCACAAAAAGAACCTCCAAAACATGCCCTGAACTTCTTTTCTACCATGTCATTGCAAAAGCACCCTACGACCAGCTTGATTTTGTGGTGATCCCCACCTTCACCGATGGCACCGTGGATGAAATCGTTGTTGATATGCGCGGCCTGCAGTCCAATGATGTCATTGAATTGTCGGTTGGGTATGAGAAACTGGATTTTGAAACCCGGTTCCCGCATAAGACCGTGGCCAGCTGGGAAGTGTTCCTGGCAAGTCAGGATCTGCACATGCAGACCGAAAGCCGGTTTTTTGTCCTGGATAATGCTGTCTATGAAAATGAACGGATCTTCTTGTTTCAGAACAGCTACGGAAGAGCTTATGATTTTGTCCGGTTCACCGGCAAAGGCATGTTTGATGTTGAAGTTGAATTTTCCACATCAACCTCAGAAACAATCGGTGATTACACTTCCTTCAATGCACCGGTGAGCAAATTCGGCACTTCCGAAATGCAGAAAATGCAGGTGAACTCCGGATGGATCAGCCACGAAATGAAAGATTATTTGCGCGAGCTGCTCTTATCCCGGCAGGTCTTTGAATACAAGGACAGAGGCCTGTT
>CAIYJU010000094.1 GCA_903926565.1 uncultured Bacteroidales bacterium | reverse complement strand
TGCTGAGCAAGCTTACGAATCTTTCGCGGGTGATGAACCGTCCGATGGGATGAAGGTCAGCCTCCGAGTTGGCGGCTTTCAGCAGCCGTTCCAGCGGTTCGTCATTGAAATCGCGGCCCAGGTCATTCAACCCTGTAACTTTCCGGGCCTTCCTGATGAGATCATCCTTGTCAAGCCTGATCTTTGTTCCAAGGATATAGGTTCCTTTCCAGCCTTGATTGAGCACCCTGAACCAAAAAGGGCTATTGCGAAAACCATTCTTCATTCACTTCAATATTCAATATTCGTTATTCAATATTCGATATTCATTTTCAAGTTGTTACAACCTTGCAGCATGGTTCAACCGCCTCTGCTCCCTCAGCAATCCGGTACCACCTCCACAGCATCGTTCCCTCCTGATGTCCGCAGGTGTTGATCCAGTTTGGATTGCCGGGATCTGAATGTGCAACAATCACCCGGACAGAACCATCGGGTTCATAATATGCAGATGACTTGTTGATGCAAATTGTAAAATAACGGTAATCAAGGGATTCCATCCAATAATTGTTAAGCTGAAAATTCCATGAGTCACAGTCGGGAGGCTTCACTTCGATCACCAGCGATTCATTGCCGGCCAGTTTCCAGTGGCTGTGATAGTAGATGATGCTGGCATCTCCGCCTGCAGCGTTTGAAACTTCAGGACTGAACAGCGGAAGTTTGTTGGTGTGCTTCTGAAATCCATTGGCCCACTTTGCGAACATCATCGAAGCGCCGGCCACGAACATGGAGGCGGTTTGAAGGCCTTCGTCGACCATGGCCGGCGAAATCGGATCAGGAGCCGATCTGCCGTCCAGGTTTTCAATGGTTACCTCAGCCGGAGTTTCGGTAAACCGGTTCAGGAAGGTCTGACGTACCATCACCATGGTTGTTCCGGGTTCGGTTTTCAGCCAGTTTTTCCCGGAAGGGGTCTGGCTCAGGATGATTTCAAAGCTGCCATCAGCTTCCATTTGCAGATTGTTGTGCTCGAGGGCGCCACAGGGTGCCAGTCCCCCGGTGGTGCCATAATTTCCATTCTGGGTAAAGAAACCGATGTAGTGCACGGTATTTCTGTTTCCCCTGAGCCGGTAGGAATATTTCCCGCTGATCTGTGCATTGAAGTAATAGTTGTCGGGATTGTCGGCGCCAAGTTTCACGGTTTCGTGTGCCATTCTTTTCAGAACAGGGAAGGCGGGATCGCAATACTCCACAAAGGCTTCAAGTCCGCCACGGGTGAGGCGGGAGAGATAGCGCAGCCCTTCAGCCTGGTTAAAGGCATCCCGCGGGGCGCCCGGAAACATGAGCGAGGCACCGGCAGATTTGAGGTTGTCGCAGAACTCTTCCCATGCTTTCCCTGAAACAACCCGTTCGGCATGAATGTCATCCTCCGTTTTTCCACGGAGTTTCAACCCGATCCGGCGGAAGGTTTTCAGTAACCGTAAAAAGAGGAACAGGAGCTTTCTCATGTTGAAAATTATTACCTATTATTGCAGAATCGGCAAAGATAGAAAAATCATGGCATCACTCCGGGAGCCTTATGGAAACTGGGCACTTGTGGCAGGCGCTGCAGAGGGAATTGGTGAGGGTTTCACCAACACACTCGCAGCCGGTGGCTTCAACATCATTCTCGCAGATCACAACCTGCCCGCCATGCAGGAACTCGCTGCCGGGATCAGGTTGAAATACCATGTTGAAACCATGGAAATCCACCTCGATCTTGCCTCTCCGGATGCACCTGAAATCTGCCTGGGGGCAATCTCAGCGCATGACTGCCGGCTGATGGTGTATGTGGCGGCCTATAGCCGGGTGCAACGATTTACAACCCTTGACCCCGCTGATCTTGACGGTTTTCTCAATGTAAACACCCGTACACCGCTGCACCTGGTACATGGTTTTTCAAACAGACTTATTGCTGCCGGACAAACCGGAGGAATCATCCTTGTGTCATCCCTGGCAGGTTTGATAGGTCCCCAATTTGTAGCAACCTATGCTGCTACAAAAGCATTCAGCATCCGGCTCACGGAAGCATTGCATGCTGAACTCAAAAGTCAGGGCATCAACATTTCCGTTTGTTGTGCCGGGACCGTTTCAACACCCACTTACTGGAAAAGCAAGCCAAGCTTTGAAAAGATGAAGCCTCCCGTGATGGAACCCGGGGAAGTTGCTGCTTATGCCCTCAGAAAACTGGGACACAAAATAATCTGCATTCCCGGACTGACCAACCGGTTGCAGTATT
This sequence comes from uncultured Bacteroidales bacterium, assembly GCA_903926565.1. GTDB lineage: Bacteria > Bacteroidota > Bacteroidia > Bacteroidales > FEN-979 > CAIVAT01. Next base: position 8,947 of record CAIYJU010000094.1, on the reverse strand, counting down.
TCTTCCTGATGAACCTGGTTCCCCGATGGATTGCACGACGCCTTGTCAACGATGCCATGAAAAAAATGTATGGATCGTTATAATTTAACCAGATATTTTCATACATTTGTTGATAATATCTGTTTAAATTTTTAATTATGATTCGGCGGAATATTCTCAAAGGATTACTGGATCATCTGCAGCAACCTGAAATAACCGTGATTACCGGGCCACGCCAGGTTGGAAAAACAACGCTGATGCATGAGATGGCAGGAAAGTTAACCGGCGATGGAATGCCGGTGCTGTTCCTCCATCTTGACAATGAAGCTGACTGCATCGTACTCTCTTCGCAGGCATTACTGATCGCAAGGATCCGGGAAGTGTGCGGAGATCAAAAAGCATTTGTCTTCATTGATGAAATCCAGTTAAAGGAGAATGCAGGGCTGTTCATGAAAGGCCTTTACGACATGCAGCTTCCGGTTAAATTCATACTGTCAGGCTCGGGCAGCATGGAACTGCGGGCAAGCATCCAGGAATCGATGGCCGGCCGAAAGAGGATGTTTGAAGTAATGCCGGTAAGCTTTTTCGAATTTGCTGATTTTCGCTCCGGGTACAAGCATGCCGGCCACCTTGATTCATTTTTAATGAACGACTTTCCCGGCGCTCTCGCGCTTCTGAATGAGTACCTTAATTTCGGCGGGTATCCAAGGGTCATCATGGCAGGTACAATTCATGAAAAAATGGATGTGATCAACGAGATCTACCAGTCGTATATGACCAGGGATATCCAGCTTTTGCTCAAGGGCCACGGACCTGAAGTTTATGGCCGGATGATGAGTCTCCTTGCGGCCCAGACGGGCGGTATGATCAACCTCTCAACACTTTCCAATGAAACGCGTGCTGCCCAGGCAACAATTCAGAAATACCTTTGGTTTGCAGAACGCACCTGGTTTCTCAAGATGATACCTCCCCTGCATGGCAATAAAATCAAGGAAATCACCAAATCTCCGGTGGTCTACTTTGTCGATCACGGGATGCGCAACTTCGCCATCAGGATGTTCGGAAATATTCATAACCACCGGGACCATGGCTTTGTTTTCCAAAACCTCGTCTGTACCATGCTGCTGGACACCCTTCAGCGCCATATTTACGATCTTCATTTCTGGCGTACCACCAACAAGGCAGAGGTGGATTTTGTAATTGAGCGATATGAAAACCCTTTGCCCGTCGAGGTTAAATATTCCTCATTGCAAAAACCGGAGATTACCCGTTCGCTGCGAAGCTTCATCGATCATTACAACCCAACCGATGCCTGGGTTGTCAATCTGACCCATTCAGGTAAGATGGTGCTGGGCTCAACTACCGTTCACTTCATTCCATTTTTCAGGCTGGAGGCTTACCTGGAAGATATCCGGACAGAGCCGGAAAGGCTGTTCCGGGTTTCAGAAAAGGAGGTCGTTTACAGGCTGATGCAACCACCTCAGGCAGGCAGGTTGAAAAAGAAGAGTCTTTACAGCCGGGGAACAGGCTTAACAGATAATTGAAGCCCCCTTGACTTCATCCAAGAATTCACCTATCTTTACTCCCTTGTAACCATTCGGTTCTTATTCATTCCTATAAATTCCCGGTCATGAATCTCCTGAACAAACTAACCATCTTTCTTTTACTGACAGGAATGTCATTTGTCTCCAGGCCAATCCTGGGACAAATTGCTTCGGCAGAGAACAACCTCTACACACTTTATCCCCCGTTAAACTTACAGGGTAGTGCAGTCGAATGCAATAGTTACCTGCACTGGCAAAAACCGCAGATGCCCGATGGCACCACCCCTGCCGGACTCATGGGTTATTATATTTACCGCGACGGAATGATGGTGACATATATCAGTGGGGCAGACTACCTTTCCTATTATGATTATAATATGGAATATGGCACATATTTTTATGCAGTAACTGCCAATTATGATCTCACAACCTATGGGGTACCCGGTCAGTTTGAGGAATCACCACAAGCAGGCCCCGTCACAGTATCACTAAACTGTGATGTTCTCTTTCCCTTTAATGAAACCTGGGATGCGGGAACTTTTACTTTTCAAAGCTGGCAGTTCGTTCCTGCCCAGGGCAACTGGGCCATGAATACCACCCAGGGAGACCCTGCCCCTTCTGCTGTTTTCAACGGGTCACCCGCCATTCAGAATTATGAAATGATGATGAAAAGTATTTCGCTGCCGGGCGAGCCATGGGTATGTGCAGGCATGTATGTTGAATTCGATTACAAACTCACCGATATCACATCCGGCGGAACCGAGAAAATGAATGTGGAGTTTTTTGCAGACAACGCCTGGGTCTCCATCCTTGAGTTGAAAAATGAAGGTTCAACAGGCTGGATCCACCAGAAAATTGACATTTCAACCGTCAGTGGAAAGAGATTCAGAATAGGATTTAAAGCCTCGGGTCTGAATAGCGCGAACATCGGGAACTGGGCTGTTGATAACATCCGGGTATATCCGCAATGCATTGGCCCGGTAAATACGAGTCATTCACAGTACGAAAACCTGGTTCACCTGTTCTGGCAACAGCCACCCTGTGACAGCGTCCAGGCAGTGGCCGGGTACAATGTATACCGCACCGACCACACAGGCAATCCGCCATTCACCAAAGTGAACAGCACCTTACTGCCTGGTTTTGAGTTTGTGGACACACTGGCGTTTCCAACTGCAAGTGGAATCTATAAATATTTAATCTCTGATGTGCAAAAAAACTGGCTGGATAATACGGTTATCTGTGAAGCCATGAGTGATACTGTTTTGGTTTCCTACGCCTTCGGCATTCCTGGCATTGAAAACTCCGGAATCCGGATTTCCCCGCAACCTGCAAATGACAAACTTGTTGTAAAAAGCAATACGCCTGTTGAATCATGGGAATTGTTCAGCATAGTCGGAGAAAAAGCAATCGGTATGTCTGCCGGAAAACAAATTGAATTCAACATCCCGGTAACTGCATTGCCGTCGGGGATCTACTTCCTGCGAATAAAAAACGGGTCAGGTTCGTTTCTGTCGAAAGTTACTGTGTTTCACTAAGAAGATTGTTCAGGTATCAGGGTCCACCTATTTCAATACCTCCGAACGGCCATTTTCTTTGCGTTTCCTCTGCGGTACTTTGCGTTAAATGTTTTAAACGCAGAGAACCGCGGAGTTTTTACGCAGAGTACCACAGAGATTTTTTCAGCACAGGATTGATCAATTAGAGTGTTTTCATGTAATTCAACGCGCTTCCGGCTTTGAACCAATGGATCTGCTGGTCACTGTAGCTGTGGCTGATGGCAATCTCTTCAGCCGTACCATCCGAATGATTGAGTTTCAGTGATAATGCTTTCCCCGGCATAAATGATTCCAGTCCGGTGAGATCAAGCACATCATCCTCCCTGATTTTACCGTAATCAGCGGGGCTGGCAAACGTGAGTGCCAGCATCCCCTGCTTCTTCAGGTTTGTTTCATGGATCCTGGCGAATGATTTCACCAGCACCACCCTGACGCCGAGATGGCGGGGCTCCATGGCAGCATGTTCGCGGGAAGAACCTTCACCATAATTTTCATCGCCAATGATGATGGTCGGAACGCCTTTGGCCTTGTAGTAGCGCGCCGTTTTCGAAACTTCATCATACGCGCCTGTTTCAGCGTTTTTCACTGCATTGATCTTGTCGTTGAATGCATTCACGGCACCCATGAGCAGGTTGTTGGAGATGTTGTCGAGGTGGCCGCGGAATTTGAGCCATGGACCGGCCATGGAGATATGATCGGTGGTACATTTGCCTTTTGCCTTGATGAGCAAACGCATCCCGTGAAGCTCCTTCCCATCCCATGCAGCGAATGGTTCAAGAAGCTGCAGCCGGTCGGATGCAGGGTCTACGCTTACATTGATAGACGCTGCATTTTCAGGTGGGGCCAGGTATCCCGGATCTTTCACCTCAAACCCTTTCAGCGGAAGTTCTTCTCCCCGTGGTTCATCAAGCTTCACACTTTGCCCGGCTTCGTTGATGAGTGAATCCGTCATCGGGTTGAAGATCATGCTTCCTGCCAGTGTCAGGGCAGTGACAATTTCAGGAGAGGATATAAAGCTGTGTGTACCGGAGTTGCCATCATTGCGCTTGGCGAAGTTCCGGTTGAATGAGTTCAGGATCGAATTTTTGCGGTCGGGGTTGTCAATTTTACGTGTCCATTGTCCGATGCAGGGGCCGCAGGCATTTGCCATGACCACGCCGCCGATGTTGTTGAACACCTCGAGCAAGCCATCGCGTTCGCAGGTGTAACGAATCTGCTCAGAGCCGGGTGTGACGACAAATTCCGCTTTCACCTTAAGATTCTTCTCCCCGGCTTGTTTTGCCACGGAGGCGGAACGTGAAATATCTTCATAGGAAGAGTTGGTACAGGAACCGATCAGGCCCACTTCCAGTGCCTCCGGATAGTTGTTCTCTTTTACAAATGCCTTGAATTCAGAGATCGGATGGGCAATATCCGGGGAGAAAGGACCATTGATGTAAGGCTCCACCTCAGAAAGGTTGATCCGGATAAACTGATCGTAATACTTTTCAGGATTTGCGCGTACCTCGGCATCAGGCGCCAGGAATCCTGCATAGGTGTCGGCCAGTTCGGCAACTTCTTTCCTGCCCGTGGCTTCAAGATAGGCTTTCATCTTTGCGTCATAGGCAAAAACGGAACAGGTGGCCCCGATTTCAGCGCCCATGTTGCAAATTGTGCCTTTGCCTGTGCAGGAGAGCGATTCAGCTCCTTCGCCAAAATACTCCACAATGAATCCGGTACCTCCTTTAACTGTAAGAATGCCGGCAAGTTTCAGGATGACATCTTTGGCAGATGCCCATCCGCTCAATTTCCCTGTAAGTTCAATCCCAAGAACTTTTGGCATCTTCAATTCCAGGGGCATGCCCGACATGACATCCACGGCATCTGCGCCGCCCACTCCGATGGCCACCATACCCAGTCCGCCGGCATTGGGCGTATGGGAATCTGTGCCGATCATCATCCCTCCCGGAAATGCATAGTTTTCAAAAATCACCTGGTGGATGATGCCCGCGCCGGGCTTCCAGAATCCAATTCCATATTTGGCAGACACCGTTTCAAGAAAATCATATACCTCCTTGTTCTGAACTTTTGCCGAAGCCAGGTCGGTCTGAACCCCAACCTGCGCCTGGATAAGATGGTCGCAATGAACGGTGGAAGGAACAGCGGCACTGTCCCGGCCGGCTGTCATGAACTGTAACAAGGCCATCTGTGCAGTTGCATCCTGCATGGCCACCCGGTCGGGCTGAAAATTGACATAATCGACTCCGCGCCGATGCGGTTCTGAAGGATTCGTATCGAACAGATGACCGTAAAGGATCTTTTCTGTCAGGGTCAATGGTGTACCCAAAATACCTTTTGCAAGCGCAACACCCTTCGAAATTTTTTCGTATGTGTCATGTATTTGACTAATTTTCAGCAACATAAATAATTTTTTGAAAGATAAATATTGAAAATATTCAGAGATGTAAAAGTACTATTTATTATGCATCTGACCAAATGATGGCATAAACTGCACAATTGCAATAGTGCCCTCCTTTGTTTATTTTTGCATGAATGAAAATGATTGTTTGACTTGTTAATAATCCATTCCATGCGTGAACTCTATAAAAAAAACAAATTGTTCTTCCTGATCCTGATTGCAGGACTGCTGGGATTCCTGATATGGTATTTTGCGAATATCTTCATTTTCATCATCATTGCCGGCGTGTTATCCATTATCGGGTCTCCGCTGGTTGAATGGTTCGACAGAATTAAAGTTGGCCGGTTTGCATTTCCTCATGCCTTAAGCGTAACAATCACGCTTCTGCTCATGTTGTTTGTGTTTTTCGGCCTGTTCAGCCTGTTTATTCCGCTGGTTATCAATGAAGCAAACCTGATTAGCAACATCGATGGCAGGCAGTTTATGGCATACTACCAGGCAGATCTGTCGCGATTACAGCATTTCCTGCTTGAATATGGAATCATGCCGCGTGGAGCCACCCTTGAATCATTAGCAAAACAGGCTATTCTGAAAATAATTGATTTCGGGATGTTTTCCAATGTACTTTCCTCCATTATCTCCTTCACCGGAACTTTCTTTTTCAATCTTTTTTCAATAATTTTTCTCTCGTTCTTTTTTCTGAAAGACAGCAACATGCTGCCACGGTTTATGCTGCTCATTACGCCTGTGAAATATGAAGAACAGATAAAAAATGTGATGTATCAGAGCAGAATCCTTCTGTCGCGGTACTTCATCGGCCTGATTATTCAGATCATCGCAAACATCACAACGTATTCCCTGGCTTTATACCTGGTTGGGGTTCAAAGTCCGCTGGTGATTGGTTTTTTCACCGGGATCATCATCATCATCCCCTATCTTGGCGGCATCATATCCATGCTGTTGGCTGTGATACTCGGTGTTACCGGTGTAATCAGTACAGGTGATTATGCGATGATCATGCCCATGACCCTGCGGATCCTGGGTGCCATGTTTGTTGTACAAACGATTGACAACAACGTATTTGCCCCGCTGATCCAGGGAAAAAGCGTGAAAGCCCATCCTGTAGAGATTTTTCTTGTGGTTATTGCCGCAGCCGGCCTTGGCGGGATTGTGGGGATGGTTGTTGCCGTGCCTGCGTATGGCTTTGTGAAAATTGTTGCCACAGAATTCCTCAGTAATTTCAGGATTGTCAGACATATATCGGAAAATCATTAACTTTACAGGTTAATTAACCTTAAAAGACACTAAATATGGCTAATTCAGGTTCCAAAGTACTGCTTGCAGCCCTGGTAGGCGTTGTTGCGGGCATCGGGGTCGGCATGCTTATCGCACCGGCCAAGGGTTCCAAAACCCGGAAAAGACTCAAAAAGCGCATCATGGGAATCGCCGACATGGTGGAAAATGACCTTTCAGAAAAGCTCAACAACTTAAAATCGGTCTTTACATCAGATGAAATGGATCAAGTTCCTGAAGATGAACCGCAAACGAAGATGCAGGAGGACAAATAATGGATACCGGACGGATTTCAGACAATGTTTCATTACTTACCGAAAATGTCAAGGACTATGTAAACCTGAGGATTGACCTGGCAAAACTCATCCTCACGGAGAAAATGGCAAAACTTGCCTCCTTTTTCCTGATTTCAGTCATCTTCTTCATCCTGGCAATGTTCCTGCTGCTGTTTCTTTCGCTGGCATTTGTATTCTGGTTCGGGAAGGACCTTGGACCGGAATGGCTGGGAGCCCTCATTATCACAGCAGTTTACGTTCTTGGCGGCCTTCTTATATGGGTTAAGCGGCATGAATTCTTCATCAATCCCCTGGTCACACATTTAACTAAAATCCTCATGGAGGACAAAGATGAGCAAGACTAAGAGATATCTTGTTAAGCCTGAAAAGATTCATTCCCTGAAGGATCTCGACCTTGAAAAACAACGGCTCAGGCTGGAAATCATGAAAACGGAACAGAATATTCACTCCGGGTACCGGGATATTCTGCATGCCCTGACGTTCAAAAATATTGCAACCACCATGATTTCTGACATTTCGGCATCGTCATCCATCCTGACAAAAGCATTTTCCATTGGAAAATCTCTGCTGGAGAAGCGTAAGAAAAAGAAACGTGACAGGCAGAAAAATGCAGGCGACATTACCGGATCATGAACCTGTTTATCATCCGGTGTATCAACCTGCTTAAAATTATCGCCGGTTACCTTGTCTCCCGAATTACGAAAAGAGCTGTTCACCGGGGAAATCCGGTTGCCGTAAGCATCGAACCCAACAATACCTGTAACCTTCGCTGCCCCGAATGTCCGGCAGGAATGAAAGAACTGACCCGACCCGGTGGATTCATGTCACCTGCTTTATTTCACGCTGCTATTGATCAGCTCTCACCTCATCTCTCTTACCTTACCCTCTATTTCCAGGGTGAGCCATATATGAGCAAACATCTCTTCGACTTCATCGCTTATGCCAGGTCGAAAAAAATATTTGTGGCAACATCCACCAACGGGCATTTCCTGGATGAAGCCTCTGTTCGTCAAACGATTGACACAGGCCTGAACAAGCTGATCGTCTCTCTCGACGGTGCCGATCAGGCGAGTTACGAAAGCTACCGCAAAGGAGGCAATTTCGAAAAAGTGGTTTCAGGAATCCGACTGCTGGTCAGGGAAAAAAAAAGGTTGAAAAAAACCACTCCCGAAATTGTTTTGCAATGCCTGGTCCTGAAGTCAAATGAACACCAGATGAACGAGATCAGGAATCTAGCCAAAGATATGGGGGTTGACAAACTCGAATTTAAAACCGCGCAATTCAACGATTATCAGAATGGGAACCCGCTGATGCCGGAAAATCCGAAATACTCCAGATATAGAAGGCATCACGGCAAAGTCACCCGGTTTACCCCAAAAAACAGGATGTCTGACTCCTGCTTCCGCATGTGGAGCAGTTGCGTGATTACCTGGGACGGGAAGGTCGTTCCATGTTGTTTCGACAAAGACGCCAATCATCTCCTGGGCGACCTGGCAAAACAAAGCTTCCTCGAAATATGGAATGGAAAACCTTACCGCGACTTCAGAAACAAGATACTGAAAAACCGAAAATCGATCGGAATATGCCAGAATTGCTCCCAGAATTTTTAACAAATACAGGCAATGCACGCTGTTCCCGTTCAACCGTTACTATTATACCTTGTACGTCATACTTTGTACTTTGTACTTTCAACTTTATTAACATATGATCATCGAAGTCTGTGTAAATTCTGCCATTTCAGCCATTGAAGCCCAAAAGGGTGGTGCTGACCGTGTCGAACTCTGTGAAAACCTGCATGATGGAGGAACCACGCCCAGTGCAGGCACCATCCGGGTTGCACGGGAAAATCTTCACATTGATCTGTTTGTCATGATCAGGCCG
>CAIYJU010000093.1 GCA_903926565.1 uncultured Bacteroidales bacterium | reverse complement strand
TTTTTGTCCTTCCGCGCATCCTGAGCATCTTGTTGTGCTCATTCAACCCCTCAGCCATGAAGGTCTTGGATTGTTTAAGGATGATTTTGTAGATATTCGGGAGGTACGACGAATAAAACCGGATGGAGTCTTCAACGAGTAAGATAGCCTGAACACCCTGAAGCACATCCTGGTCAATATTCATCCGGTCTTCGATCAGTTTGATGATGGCCAGCAGGATGCCTGCATTGCCGAGCCAGCAAAACACGTAATCGATGGCGCTCAGGTTTTTTTCAGCCAGTTTAAGGTTAACTTCCCTGGAGAATGGCGTAAGCACCACAATGGGAATACGCGGATACTGCTTTTTGATGCGCATGGCAATGTCGAAGGTGTCGGTCTTCTCGATGTTGAGCATGGAGATGACGAGTTCGATGCGTTTATCTTCAAGCACTTCAAAGGCCTCTTCCTCAGACGTAACTTTGATGAACTGGGGAGGATAACGGAGGTTCAGTGAAACATATTCCAGGAAGATCGTTTCATCAATGCGGCCATCTTCTTCCAGCATGAACGAATCATACGTACTTGAGATGAGCAGGATCTGGTAGATCCTGCGCTTCATCAGCAGGTTGAAAGAGGTATCTATGAAGTAATATTTCTTGGGGTCGAGGGCATTTTGAGATCCTGGCATGTGGAAAAACTTTGTAGACTCCAAAAATAAAAATCTTTTCCGGTAATGGAATGATTTATTAATAAAAACCCGGGAAGCAGGCTGTTTAAACCTTACCCCCCGGGCGTTAAATTAGCAGTGGCAATACTTACCTTGTTTTTACAAGTTTAAAGGTCTCCACATATCCTTCCGCGATGAGCTTGACAAAATAGAGTCCGTGCGGAAGATCCGAGAGGAAGAATTCGTGTTTCTTCTCCCCTACGATTTCACCGGTCATGACTCTTTCTCCTCTCATTCCGAAAACTTCAACCTTCACTTTATCATAAACCTTGTCACCGGTCTGTTCCAGGGTGAAATTCCCGGCTGTGGGGTTGGGATAAAGTTTGAAACTTGATTTTTCTGCAGTCAGCGAAGTTTCTTCTCCTGTTCCTGCAGGTGTCTCAACAATTGAAGCAGCTTTCTGTCCGCAGTAGATGGTGGAAATATAGCCATGCATATAACCGCCAGGCTGAACACGGGTTCCCGGCAGATAGATGATGTTCTGCCCGGCAATCATCGTGGTTGTACCTCCTGGATTCACCGTAAAAGTTGTCCCGCCGCCTGCAACCGTTAAGGTTTGGGTGGCATTGTAACATTTGCTCTCACCCACGGCAACATTGCCTGTAACCGTAATGACCGGAGAAACACCGCCCACTGTCATAACCACCGCATTGGATGTGGCCGGATTGCCCGAAGCACATGGCAGATTGGAGGTCAGCACACAGCTAACAACATCATGGTTAACCGGGATGTATGTAAATGTGGGGAGGTTGGTTCCAGCATTGAATCCATTCACCTTCCATTGATATGTCGGCAAAGTGCCTTCATTTACCGGACTTGCTGTAAATGTTACGGGTGATCCGGCTGTTACCGGGTTAGCAGAAGAGGCCACAGCGACACTCACAGGCAAACTTGGATTGATGACTATCTCGACACAATCATACATTCTATTGATGCAGTATGTGGTTGTATTTTCGGCAAGAACCCAGTAATGCCCGGCAAGAGCATGAAGTCCAAAGGAAATCGGGGCACCTGTTCCCGGAATGATGGGGCTCACCTGAG